>CACZOS010000416.1 GCA_902782815.1 uncultured Lachnospiraceae bacterium
CCGGTCTATGTCCTTCAGCCGGTAGGCCAGTTCAAGGATTTTGTAGACCGCTTCTCCTGCCGCCACGATTATTCTGCCATCACCTGGGTGCTGGACAAGAGGAGAAACGGTGAGCTTCCCGGAGACCCGGACGCATTCCCCATGGAGAGATTCAAGAAAAGAACCGTTTCCTACATATCGGTAGGCGGTGCTTCCACAGAGAACTGGACTTCCATGGGTACCGCAACCCTCCATCTGTTCGGCTTCCCGCCCATGATGAAGGTGATGGGAAATTATAACGCCAACAGTATGGGAACCATCGGGAATCCTTATCTGGATCAGAACCTCATCGATGATATGCACGAGATGGGCAGGAGAACAGTAAAAGGACTGGAGGACGAAAGCGTATCCTTCTTCCAGCCGGCGGGTAAACCGGAGGGAGTATGTCCGGTCTGCCATCAGAGACTTATCACCATCCTGCCCGGAACCACCAAGGTGGAATGTCCGGTCTGCGGGATTGAGGGTGAACTGTCTATTGAGAACGGTGCCGTCAAGGTGGAATTTTCTGAAGCACAGCAGAACCGCGCAAGAGGCACCTTTGCCGGCCTCAGGGAGCATACCACGGAAATCCAGGGCTTCGGCGCTATTTGCGGACCAAAGATCATGGCCAACAAAGAGATGCTGGATAAACTGATGAAGGAACGCGTCAAGGGCTTCGAGACGTCTATCGGAAATAAATAAAAAAGAAGGATACCTTACTTCTGCATGTCAGGAAGTAAGGTATCCGTTTATATACAGATTCAATCCCAGGGATGCAGTACGACCTTGATGGCCTCGCCGGTCCTGGTGAGCTGAATGCCTTCGTTGATCTGATCCAGCGGAAGAATATGGGTGATGAACTTATCACTTGGGAAATTCTTCGCTATGGCAAGCTGGAAGGCACGCTTGCTCTGGTCATAGGAGGCGCCGAAATGCCCCTTGATCCAGATGTTATTATAGTGGATCAGGTTGCAGTCCAGCTCTGTCAGGGAACCCTTCGGGACACCGCCGAAGAAGACCACCAGTCCGCCCTTCCTTACCATATGGATGCTTTGAGCCTGCGTGGCATTGACGGGGGTGGCAGAGATGACCTTGTCCGCGCCTTTTCCGCCGGTAAGCTTCTTCACTGCTTCGATCGGGTCGGTTTCCTGGCTGTTGATGATCTCGTCCACGCCGAACTGCTTTGCCATTTCAAGACGTTTCTGGTTGATATCGATCATGATGATGCGCTGTGCCCCGCGGATCCTGGCGATCTGTGCCATGAAATCCCCGATGGGGCCTGCCCCGATGATGACCAGCGTATCCGGGTATCCGACTTTAATGTTTTCCAGGCAGGCAAAGACAGAGGTGAGCGGTTCTCCCAGGCTGGCGGCTTCATAGGAGACATCCTCCGGGATCTCATAGATCCCGCCATAGTGGATCTTTTCGCCGCCTACCGCGATATACTGCGCGAAACCTCCGGTGCCTGCAAGTTTCGCCACATGCTCGTTTTCACAGTTCTCGCTGTGCCCGGTGATGCAGGCGTCACATTCCATGCAGTATGTGCCGGGGAAGAGGAAAAGCCTCTGTCCCTTATGATATTTTGTCTGCAGCGGGCCGGTTTCATCTACACAGCCTACGATCTCATGTCCGTATATAAAAGGATATTTACCCTTCCTGGAATCTGAGGTGAGGTTGCGGATATCGGAACCGCACAGGCCGACCGCCATGATCTTCAGGATGAGTCCGTCCTCCGGGCATGCCGGTTTTTCTGTCATTTCAACCCGTATATCATTGGGACCATACATAAGAGCTGCTTTCATCTGCATGACTGGTACCTCGCTTTCCTTTCTGATACGAATCTTTTTCTTTGCTGCTGTTCACAGTTCCTCTGACTCCTGCTTTCTGTACAAGAGGCAGAGGAGCTGTGAACTGTAACTTTTCTTTCCTCTTTACTATACTCTGAGGGTTGAAGGGAAAGCAATCAGCCTATTTCCTCTTCTAAGAGGAAAACATCATTTTGCCTTTCACTTCCCTGTCTGTTACCATATATACAGATACCTTTACAAAGAAACCGGCATTGCCGGAAAAAAGAGGAGGAGAACAGCATGGCAGAAAACTATCTGATCGGAATGGACCTTGGTACTACCAATGTTAAAGCAATCCTGATGGATGATCAGGGAAATGTCCTTGCAAGGGCATCCCGGGAAAATCATCTGATATTCCCCGGGCTGAATATGGTGGAGCAGGACCCGGAAGAATGGTGGACAAACACCTGCCAGATCTTCAGGGAGATCACGTCCAATGTCGATGATGAGGTTTTGAAAAAGATCCGCGGGATTTCCATCAGTTCCCAGACTGTCACCATGCTCCCGGTGGACAAAGAGGGAAAGCCTCTCCGGAATGCCATGATCTGGATGGATGGGAGATCTGCCAAGGAAATGCATTATATCTCCATGATGCTGGGACACGATCATTTCGTTGATATCATCGGCGGACAGCCGGATGTGGCCTTCCTCCCCAACAAGATACTGTGGTTCAAGAGATTTGAGCCGGAGCTGTTTTCCAGAACCTGCAAGGTACTTCAGGCCAGCTCCTATATCAATCTGAAGCTGACAGGGAAAATGACGGCAGACAAGGATCAGGCGGTCAGGACCCAGTGTATGGATATTAACAAGCTCTGCTGGTCGAAGGAGATCGGCGATGTGATGGACGTGGATCTTGACCGGATCCTTCCGGAAATCTCCGAGGTGACAGACATAATCGGGACGGTCACGGAGGAAGCTTCTGCTGTTACAGGCCTCCCCAGCGGGATTCCGGTAGCGGCGGGGGCCAGCGATGCGCTTACCTCAGTCTATGCAACGGGTCTTACAAGGCTTGGCGAGGGCTGTGAATCCTCCGGGACGACCTCACTTGTATTTGTGGGAAGCAAAGAAGCCAGCGCAAACAATGTGCCGGTAGTGACCAAGCCTTATTCGGTAAAGGGGGTTCCTTATATCTTTGACGCGCTGATCAACACTTCGGGTGCGGCCCTGAAATGGTATATCGGGGCTATGGGGGAGCATGATGTCCAGGAAGCGAAAAAGCAGGGGAAAGATGTCTATACCTACATCAATGAGGCAGCGATGAACGTCCCGGCAGGCAGCAACGGCACTATGTTCTTCCCCTATCTTCTGGGAGAACGGGCTCCTCTCTGGAATTCCCATGCCAGAGGCATGTTTATCGGCATGTCCATGAGCACCAGGCATGAGGATTTTCTTCGGGCGGTATTTGAAGGCACCGCGTTTGCGCTTCGCCATGTGGTGGAGACCATCAAAGCGTCCGGGGGGACGATCGACTGCCTGCGCATTACGGGAGGTGGATCGAAATCCCGTACCTGGTCCAGGATCAAGGCTTCCATGCTGAAGGTTCCGGTGATGATACTGGACGACAGATCCGGCGACGTGCCCTTTGGCGATGCACTGATCGCAGGCCAGGCAACCGGTGTCTTTACAGATATGACACAGACCATCAAGTCCATGATCGGTATCAAGGAGGTTATCGAACCAACCCCGGAATGGTCAGAGATCTATGACAGGCTGTATCCCTACTATACACAGATATACCAGGATCTTGACAAGGATCTTCTGCGGCTCAGAAACACCTGGATGGAAATTGAGAAAACTCAAAAATAAGAATCATAAAAACAGGAGAATCAAAAATGTCTGATGAGCATAAAATCATAAACCCTGTTATTCCGGGCTTTTATCCCGATCCGTCCATCTGCAGGGTGGGCGAGGATTTCTATATGGCCTGCTCCAGCTTTGAACTGTGTCCGGGAATTCCCATTTTTCACAGCAGGGATCTGGCACACTGGGAACAGATCTCTTATGCCCTGGACAAGGACAACAGTTTTCATGTGAATGCCAATATGGGCACGGGCGGTGTGATGGCGCCCACGATCCGTTATCATGACGGTACATTTTATATTGTGAACTGCAACTTCGGGGACAAGGGAAATTTCTTCATTACAGCGAAGGATCCGAAAGGCCCC
>CACZOS010000417.1 GCA_902782815.1 uncultured Lachnospiraceae bacterium
CCTCCATACCCTGCACAGAAGCAGATAATACACTTGCAAACATAAAGATAAACTCCTTTCTGATCTGTAAAGCAGATTCTGTTTTTTATAAACTGTCTTTTGTGGGGATTATCTTTTGTAGGGATTATCTTTCGTTAGGATTGTCTTTTGTATGGGTTGGCTTTTGTTTGGTTTTGTCTGGATTGTTTTCTGAAAAGAATGAAGCCCTGTCGGCCGCAGAAAAAAGAAGGGTGTTCCACCCGGCAGTGGAAAGCAGACAGATGAATGGAAATGAAAATAAACGAAGATGTGGAAAAAAACTGTTTTTTTCATCATGCCGGCAAACAGCCGGTATATATCCGGACTGTGGCAGGGAGAGACACGGTCTTTCCCGCCACAGCCCGATAACCGTGCTGCCGGCGCGCCGCTTTTTATTCCACTCCGCTCCAGCAGTAGGTGCAGAGCTTGCAGGGATCCACATCGATGGATTTTTTCAGGTCATCCAGCCGATGGAATTTCAGGCTGGTAAAATTGAGTTCCTTCCGGATTTCCTCCAGCATTTCCTTGTAATTCTGAGAATCCGGATTTGCATAATCCATCAGGATTTCTTTTTCCGCCCCTTCGCCTTCGCGCTTTGCGATAATACGGCGGGTGATAAGGTCCATGTCAGACCTGGACCTGGAAAAGTTCAGATACCGGCACCCGAACAGGAGCGGCGGGCAGGCAGGACGGATATGTACCTCCCTGGCCCCGTTGTTATACAGAAACTCCGTGGTCTCCCGAAGCTGTGTGCCGCGGACAATGGAATCATCGATCATCAGAAGGCTTTTTCCTTTGATCAGGCGATGTACCGGGATCAGCTTCATCCTGGCGATCAGATTCCTCTGGCTTTGCTGCGTGGGCATAAAGGATCTGGGCCAGGTGGGAGTATATTTGATAAACGGCCTTGCAAAGGGTACCCTGGATTCATTGGCGTAGCCGATGGCATGTGCCGTACCGGAATCCGGCACGCCTGCCACCATATCCGGGTGAATATCCCCTTCATCCCGTCTGGCCAGAAGCTCACCGCATTTATAGCGCATCTCTTCCACGTTCACACCCTCATAGGTGGAAGTGGGATAGCCGAAATAGACCCAGAGGAAGGAACAGATCCGCATTTTATCCAGCGGCTCCAGGAGAGTCTCCGCTCCATCCGGCGTGACCTGTACGATCTCCCCTGGTCCCAGCTCCTTGTAATCCTCATAGCCCAGATTGACATAGGCGAAGCTCTCAAATGAAACGCAGAAGGCATCCTCCTTTTTTCCGATCACGACGGGTGTCCTTCCCATACGGTCTCTGGCTGCCACCAGCCCTTCCGGAGTAAGGATCAGGATGCTCATGGATCCATCTATTACCTCCTGGGCATAACGGATTCCCTCTGTCATGGTAGCTTTCTGGTTGATGAGCGCCACCACCATCTCCGTGGGATTCACCATGCCCCCACTCATTTCCAGGAAATGCGTATGTCCATGGGCAGTACAGTATTGCATCAGCTTGTCGACATTGTTGATCCTTCCGACCGTTGTAATGGCAAAGCTTCCCAGATGTGACCTGACCAGCAGCGGCTGCGGCTCATAATCGGAAATGCAGCCTATGCCCAGATTTCCGGTCAGAAGGGCGGCATCCTGTTCAAATTTCGTTCGAAAAGGAGAATTCTCGATATTATGGATGGCCCGGTCAAACCCCTTTGCTGTATCATATACTGCCATTCCGGCCCGTCTGGTTCCAAGGTGCGAATGATAATCGATCCCGAAAAAAAGATCCAGAACACAGCTTGTCTTCGATGCTACTCCAAAAAAACCACCCATCTTCAGCTCTCCTTCTGTATTAATCCTTATGCCTTGTTTCTTCCGGCCTTTAAAAGGCACTGCTGTCTCATTTTTTCTCTTTGATCGTACCGTCCCGGTAAGCTTCCAGCAAAAGCTCCAGCTCCGAGATCCTCTCCTTCAGCGCCTTCCCGTTGTCTGTATCTCCCACCAGCTGCCGGCGGGAGGTATACCGCACCGCAACCCGGTTGGAGACAATA
>CACZOS010000418.1 GCA_902782815.1 uncultured Lachnospiraceae bacterium
AACAAGAAAAGAAGCCCAGGATTATATCGACCGGTATTTTGCCACCTATCCCGGGATCAAAGCTTACCTGGACGGAAGTGTTGCTTTTGCCCGGGAGCATGGTTACGTAAAGACCCTGTACGGAAGGATCCGGCCTATACCGGAGCTGGCTTCATCCAACTTTATGCAGAGAAGCTTCGGTGAAAGAGCGGCCATGAATTCCGCCATCCAGGGCACGGCAGCGGACATCATCAAGATCGCAATGATCCGTGTCAGCCGACGCCTTCGGGAAGAGAAACTTGAATCCAGACTGATCCTCCAGATCCATGATGAACTGCTGATCGAAGCGGTGGAGAATGAGGCTGATCATATCGAAGAAATCCTGACGGAAGAGATGACCGGGGCAGCCAGCCTGCTGGTTCCCCTGAAAATCGATATCCAGCGGGGAAAAACCTGGTTTGATGCAAAATAAAGGAGAGTAATATGAACAGAGTGGATATCGCCATCATCGGAACCGGCCCGGCAGGTGTATCTGCGGCCATCACCGCCGCGGTGAGGAAAAAATCGGTCATCCTCTACGGGGAGAAGACCATAAGCGAAAAAGTAAGAAAGGCCCATATGATCCTGAACTATCCCGGTCTCCCGCAGATCAGCGGGAAGGATCTGGCCGGCAGACTGGCAGAACATCTGCAGGTTATGGATGTGGGGATCACGGAGATGAAGGTAACCATGGTGTATGCCATGGGGGACTATTTTGTCCTTCAGACATCTGACGGGCAGATGCAGGAGGCTTCCTCCGTCATTCTGGCCACAGGTATGGTCCAGGCCAGGCCTCTTCCCGGAGAAGACGAGTTTCTTGGAAGAGGTGTCAGTTATTGTGTCACCTGTGATGCCATGTTCTATCAGGATAAGACCGCAGCTGTCATCGGATATAACAGGCAGGCGGAAGAAGAGGCTGATTTTCTTGCCGACGTGGCGGATAAAGTCTATTATATCCCCATGTATAAAGAGGAACCGGTTCTGAAGGAAAAAATCGAGATCCTCAGGGAGAAACCCCTGATGATGTTCGGGGAGATGCAGATCGAGGGCCTTAAGACGGAAAACCAGGTCCTTCCCCTGGACGGGGTTTTCCTTCTGAGAGACGCCATCGCACCCGGTAAGCTGGTTCCCGGACTGGAGATGGACGGAAATCATGTTAAAGTCAGTCTGAAGATGGAGACTAATCTTCCGGGACTTTTCGCATGCGGAGATATCACCGGAACTCCCTATCAGTATATCCGTGCTGCCGGACAGGGAAATGTGGCTGCTTTATCCGCGGTAAGTTATCTGGACAGGAAGAAGAGAGAGGCTGAGTAGTATAGAGAAGTATTTATTTGCATTTTTCTTCCTTTGATATTTCAATGAAGGGAAATAGCTTTCGATTTAAAACAAATAAGCTTTCGTTTTCCGGGAATTATTTTGTGAAAAAATAATCAAAAAATTTGTGGAAAATATTCAAAAACTGTGTATAATAGAGGTGTACATTTTTGAAACCTACCTGAATGATCATTCATATGCATTCAGGTATAATGAAGGAGAACATTCTTTATCCTTCATCTTATAATATTCAGAAAAGAGGTAGATAAATATGGCAGCAATTGATTTGACCCGTTACGGAATCACAGGTACCACCGAGATCGTTTACAATCCTTCTTACGAGACTTTGTTCGAGGAGGAGATGAAACCCGGTCTCGAAGGTTTTGAGAAGGGACAGATCAGCGAGCTCGGCGCGGTGAACGTGATGACCGGTATCTATACCGGACGTTCTCCCAAAGATAAGTATATTGTTTATGATGAGAATTCCAGGGATACGGTATGGTGGCCCACCGAGGATTATCCCAATGACAACCATCCCATGTCAGAGGAAGTCTGGGCGACCGTAAAGGATCTTGCCGTAAAGGAACTTTGCAACAAAAGACTGTTTGTTATGGACGCCTTCTGCGGTGCCAACAAGGATTCCCGCATGGCTATCCGTTTTATCATGGAAGTTGCCTGGCAGGCCCATTTCGTGAAAAACATGTTCATTCAGCCTACTGAAGAAGAGCTGGAGAATTTTGAGCCCAACTTTACCATCTACTGTGCCTCCAAGGCAAAGGTTGATCAGTATAAGGAACTGGGACTGAATTCCGAAACCTGCGTTGCCTTCAATATCACCAGCCGTGAACAGGTGATCATCAATACCTGGTACGGCGGCGAGATGAAGAAAGGCATGTTCTCCATGATGAACTATTACCTGCCTCTTAATGGCATTGCCTCCATGCACTGTTCTGCCAACACGGATATGAACGGCGAGAATACGGCAATTTTCTTCGGACTTTCCGGTACAGGAAAAACTACCCTGTCCACCGATCCCAAACGTCTTCTGATCGGTGATGACGAACATGGATGGGATGATAAGGGTATCTTTAACTATGAAGGCGGATGTTATGCCAAGGTCATCAACCTGGATAAGGAATCCGAACCTGATATCTACAATGCCATCAAGCGGAATGCCCTTCTGGAGAATGTCACCCTGGATGCTGAAGGAAAGATCGATTTTACCGATAAGAGTGTGACGGAGAATACCCGTGTATCTTATCCCATCGGTCACATTGAGAATATCGTGCGGCCTGTTTCCGCAGCTCCTGCGGCTAATAATGTGATCTTCCTCTCCGCGGATGCCTTCGGAGTACTTCCTCCGGTTTCCGTACTCACACCGGAACAGACCCAGTATTACTTCCTGTCCGGCTTTACGGCAAAACTTGCCGGCACGGAACGGGGAATCACCGAACCTACACCGACTTTCTCCGCCTGCTTCGGCCAGGCTTTCCTGGAGCTTCATCCCACCAAGTACGCTGAGGAGTTGGTGAAGAGAATGGAGAAGAGCGGTGCCAAAGCTTATCTGGTGAACACCGGTTGGAACGGAACGGGAAAACGTATCTCCATCAAGGATACCAGGGGAATCATTGACGCCATTTTAGGCGGAGATATCAAAGGTGCTCCCACCAAGATGATCCCCTACTTCAATCTTGAGGTTCCCACAGAGCTTCCGGGCGTAGATCCCGCCATCCTGGATCCCCGGGATACTTACGAAAACCCGGCAGAATGGGAAGAAAAAGCCAAGGACCTGGCCGGCAGATTTATCCGTAATTTCTCCAGATACGAGAGCAATGAAGCAGGCAAGGCACTGGTTGATGCCGGTCCCCGCCTTTGAAATAAGTAGGTCATAATTCATAAAACCATGAAAGGTACTCTTTATCCTGCAGATGAAGGGTACCTTTTTTGGATAAATCCCGTTTTTTATGTTATGATAAAAGAGCATTAAAGATAAAATAATTGGAAAAAGGGGTTGAATCTAAATGGCTGACTATAAACAGGTGAAGATCGCCGGAACAGCTTCCGTTTCCGGCCATGCCGTGCTGGTGGGGGATGTCACGGTAAAGGATCATTCCACCATTTTCTTTCATGCCGTGCTCCGGGGAGACGATTCCCGGATCGTGGTGGGTGAACACAGCAATATCCAGGAAAACTGCACCATCCACTGCAGTGAAGGAAATCCCACCATCATCGGAGACTATGTCACAGTGGGTCACAATGCCATCCTCCACGGCTGTCAGATCGGAGACAATACCATTGTGGGAATGGGTTCCATCATCATGGACGGGACCAGGATAGGAAAGAACTGTCTGATCGGAGCGGGATCCCTTATTGCATCCGGCAAAGAGTTTCCCGAAGGCAGCCTCATTTTCGGGAACCCTGCCCGGGTCAAAAGACCCCTCACCGAAGAAGAACTGGAACATATCCGTACCAGTGCCCGGATGTGTGAACGTGACGGTATTGAGATGATCGCCCAGGGCGTATTCTGATCAGAAGGGAGAAGATAAAATGGAATTAAAAGAAGCGATATACGGAAGAAGATCCGTCAGGAAATATAACGGACAGCCCATAAAGGGCGAAGACATCAAAGAGATCATTGAGGCCGGCCTGATGGCACCCAATGCCTCCAATTATCAGCCCTGGTACTTTGTTGCCGTGGCAAATCCCGAAAAATTACGGGAACTGAAGGAGGTTATGGAAAGGACTTCGGAGATCCTTACCCCTTCCCTCACGGCAAGATTTGAAAAATATCCCCAGGTGGTGGCGGAAACCAAACAGTTTATCCGTCTTCTGGGCAATGCTCCATGCTGTATTCTGGCTTTTTTGCTTAAGGATGATGAAGAGTACAAAAGGAAGGAGACGGAGTTTGTGGAAAGTGTGGCCGCTGCCCTGGAAAATATGCTGCTGACAGCCTATGAGAAGGGAATCAGCTCCTGCTGGATGACCGGGCAGATGGAAGCGGAGATGGACGGGATCATCAGGGAGAAATTTGCTCCCGGCAGGGGAAAAATGATCGCCATGGTCACCCTGGGATATTCCGACCAGCAGCCAAAAGCACCCAGAAGAAGAGAAGGAAGATACGAGATTATCCTATGAGTAAAACAAAGAAAAAAGAAAAGGGAAGGAAAAACCATGGGCCGCTGGAATGGCTTTATATCACTGACGGGCATGTAAATATGCGTGGGCTCTATGAACTTCTGGATCCTGCGGAGGAATTTACAGCTGAATACTGGGAAGAAGCAGGGGTCCTGGAAATCTCCCGTGAAACAGGAGGCGGTCTGGATCTGGAGAAATCGGAGGAGGAGAATGTTTACTGGGTAACTCTTTCTCCCAGGGATTATTCCGGATCTTTAGAGGTCATGGACAGGATAAAGGAACTTTGCGGAGGGAACTTTCTGATCGATGAGTGATTTTCTTTACGAAGGAGGTTTACGGCTTGGATTTTTACGGTACCCTGGGACCTGCCTGCCTGGAGACAGACATCATAAGAAAAATGTTTGAATGCGGAATGACCGGAATGCGGCTGAATCTGTCCCATACCGGTCTGAAAGAAGCAGCCGGTATGATCAGGATCTTCCGCAGGGGTGCGGAGGAAGCCTGTGTTTCCTCTCCGGATCTTCTGATCGATATGCAGGGGCCGGAACTCCGGATCGGCAGTCTGATAGAGCCCCTGAAATTGGTTAGCGGTGAGAATATCCGTCTGGGCAGGGACATCCCTGTTCCGGTAAGCATCTTCCCCTTGCTTGAACCGGGTCTGAAAATCCAGCTGGATGACGGGAAGATCCTTCTGGAAGTATGCGATCCGGCTGCTGATTCCGGTTCCTGCAGGATATTGAGAGGAGGAAAGCTGGAAGGGAAAAAGAGCCTTTCTCTGATAGGGAAGGAAAATGCCGGCCCGGCACTGACCGCTCAGGACAGACAGAATCTTAAGGACGCTGCGGAATTCGGGGTAACCGGGATCATGCAGCCCTTTGTACGGACCAGGGAAGATCTTCTGGAGGTACGAAGGGTAATGGAAGAAACAGGATGCGGGCATTTAAAGCTGCTGGCCAAGATTGAAAATGCTGAGGGAGTAGAAAGTATCTCTCAATTCATGGATCTGGCGGATCAGATAGTGATCGCCAGGGGAGATCTGGGAAATTCCATGCCTTTGTGGAAGCTTCCCGGTATTCAAAAATCCCTTTCCGGTATCTGCCGCAGGGCAGGCAAGCCTTTTATGGTGGTTACCCAGCTGTTGGCCAGCATGGAAAGCCGGCCGGTACCCACCAGAGCGGAGGTATCCGATATCTATAACGCGGTGCTTGACGGAGCGGCCAGTCTGATGGTTACGGGAGAAACCGCAGCAGGTTTTTATCCCGTTGAAGTCATTCGCTACCTTGTCAATACGGCAAATGAAGCAATAGAAAATGTTATTTAATAAAATATCATACTTTTTAAATAGGAATAAGCCCCCGGAAAAAGAATTCCGGGGGCTTTAACTATGGTATTTTATTTTCCTTCATGCATTTTTTTCTGTGCGGTTGCCAGCATCAGTTTGATCCGGTTTATCTGGTTGACTTCACTGGCACCGGGGTCATAGTCGATGGCCACGATATTGGATTCGGGATATACCCGGCGAAGCTCTTTGATCACTCCCTTGCCCACCACGTGGTTGGGAAGGCAGGCGAAGGGCTGGGTGCAAACGATATTACCGGCACCGCCTTTGATCAGCTCCACCATCTCACCGGTTAAGAACCATCCTTCTCCGGTCTGGTTGCCCAGGGAAACGATGGGATCGGCATAACCAGCCAGCTCCCGGATGTGAGGAGGAGCATCAAAACGTCTGCTCTTCTTCAGTGCTTTCCTCAGAAAGCCCCGGTAGACTTCTATGGCCGAGATGGCCAGGTTGCAGAGTATTGCCGCTTTAGTGGATTTTCCCAGATACTCTGACTTGAAGTTGGCATTGTAAAGGCTGTAGAACATGAAATCCAAAAGGTCGGGCATTACCGCCTCAGCTCCTTCGGATTCCAGCAGTTCCACCAGGTGATTGTTGGCATCCGGCAGGAATTTTACCAGGATCTCACCAACGATACCCACCCGGGGCTTCTTCTCATCAGTGATGGGAAGGTGGTCAAAATCATGAATGATCTGCCTTACATTTTTCCGGAAGGTCAGATAGCTTCCCTTTTCAAGGGATTTGATACAGCGTTTTTCCCATA
>CACZOS010000419.1 GCA_902782815.1 uncultured Lachnospiraceae bacterium
AAATTTGTGGCCGCCGGAACTCCCGAGGAAATCCTCACTCCGGACCTGATCCGCTATCTCTACGATATGGAGAGCATCATCACCGTCAGCGAGGTGACCGGCAAACCGCAGATTCAGTTTCTGCCGAATTTCAAGGGGTTTAAATCATGAAAAAACTATTACTGAGTCTGGTCCTTCTGGGGATTATGGCAGCAGCGGTGGTCTTTTTCCAAGGCAAGACCGTCTCCACCATCCAGGCAGAAAAGGATGTCTCCATCGACAAGGAGGCCTATGCCCGGATCATTTCCAATGGTCCGGTGGCGGATGAGGCGGCCATCGCCGCAGATCCCTGGGCATCTTCCATCCGGGAATCCGGACAGCTCAGGGTAGGCGGATCGGTCACTTCCCATCTCTTCAGCCTTAAGGACGAAGAGGACGGGGAGATCCGGGGATTTGACGCCGGAATCTTTCAGCTGCTGACCCGGTATATCTTCGGAGATGAAGCAAAATACGAACTGGTCAAAATGGAAGATGCCGGCGACCGGGAAACCGTACTGATAAACGGGGATGCGGACATCGTCTGCTGTACTTACTCCATCACGGACGCCCGGAAAAAGCTGGTAAGCTTCGCCGGCCCCTACTACTATTCCAGGCAGGCCATTCTGGTGGCCGCGGGAAATAAGGAGATCAAAGGGGTGGAGGACCTGGCCGGCAGAAAGGTGGCCACCCAGGAAAGTTCCACCGGTCCCGATATCCTGAAAAAATATGCTCCGGAAGCAGAAGTACTGGAATACGGTACGGATGCGGAGGCCCGGCTGGCCGTGGAAAAGGGGGATGTGGATGCCTATGTCACAGACTATACTCTCCTCTTAAATGCCATGGTACAGTCTCCCCACCTCTATGAGATCGCCGGAGACCAGTTCGGAACAGAGGATGACTACGGCATCGGCCTGCCCCTGGCTTCCGACGGAACAGCTTTCATCAACAACTTCCTGAAAACCATCGAAGAAGACGGTTTATGGGAAGGTTTATGGCAGGTCTGCCTGGGAGACCGGACAGACATCACCGAGGTTCCAACCCCTCCGACGGTTGGAGAATAAACAAAAAACCACAAAACAAAGCTACCTTCTCATATTGACACACTCAAAAAGGGGATCCGGCCTGTGCCGGGTCCCCCCTCTCATTTTATCATCATTATTATCAATCCCGGATCACCACCAGGTTGTTGGCATGGATAACCTCATCGTAGTCCTTGTAGTGGAGGACCGATTCGATCTGGTCGGTCCGAAGCCCTTTGATGAGCTTGATCTCATCGGAGGAATAATTGATAATCCCCCTGCCGCAGATCTCCCCCTTGATATTGACGATATCCACCACCGAGGAAATACGGAAATCACCCACCACATCCATGATCCCCCTGGGCAGGAGGCTGGTATGCCTGCCGCGGATTGCCCGGAAAGCTCCGGCATCCACAACAATCTGCCCCTTGGGGCTGGACCGGTACATGATCCAGTGCTTTCTGGCGGACAGATCACGCTCCCTGTGGCCGTCAAAAAAGGTGCCGATCTCCTCCCCGTCCATGAATCGGCGGAGGGAATTCTCCCTGCCGGAATGGATGATAGCCATATCACAACCGTAGGCGTTGACCATCCTGGCTGCATTGATCTTGGTGATCATGCCCCCGGTACCCACCTGGCCTGCCGAATCCTTGCCGTACTGAACCACCTGGTTAACATCATCCACATGGGGGATGAGCCGGGCATCCGGATTTTCATGGGGATTATCATCAAAAAGCCCGTCAATATCGCTCATGATAATGAGGATATCCCCGTTGACCACGGGAACCATGAGAGAGGCCAGGGTATCGTTATCCCCCACCTTGATCTCTTCCACCGCCAGGGTATCATTTTCATTTATAATAGGGATGACCCCGTAATTTAACAGAGCCTCCACCGCATTTTCCAGGTTGGTCAGGCGGCTGCGGTCATCGAAGTCGCCATGGTTGACCAGGATCTGTGCACACTTTAAGCTGAAGATCCGGAAGAGGTCCTCGTAATGTTCCATGAGCTTGGCCTGGCCTACGGCTGCCAGGGCCTGCTTCTTGGCCATGGACCGGGGCTTCTTCTTAAGACCCAGAACCCCCATCCCCGCTGCCTGGGCGCCGGAGGATACCAGGATCACGTTCATGCCCTTTCTCCTGATATAAGCCAGCTGGGACACGATCTTCAACATCTTTTCATCATTTATTTTTCCGTTTTCATCCGTCAGGGAGGAAGACCCCACCTTGACGATCACATTACGGATATGGGACAGGTCTCGCATGTGTTTTATCCTCGTTTATTTTTATAGTTCCTGCTAATCTGGCAAAACAGTAAGAAATCATACCGGTATTATACATTTCTCTTCATAGTAAGGGAGCATAGAATCATGGGTAATAAATGAAATATTCTCTGCTTTTGCCTGTGCAATCAGCATTCTGTCAAAGGGATCATGGTGTGACGGAGCCCCCTTTTGCCTTGTGATGGTCTCAAGGGCAAACACATGTTTCTCCCTCATCTCTACAGGCAGGAACCCCGCTTCCCTGCAGAACCCGGCCAGCTCCTTGCCGGTAAATGTTACATTATCCGGGTGTAGGGCATGTTTAATGGAGATTTCCCAAATAGATATGGAGCTGTAGTAAACAGTGTTATTTTCATCAAGAATCAATTCTCTGGCCTTTTCAGGCAACCGTGAATCCCCATTCAATGCCCAGATCAGGATATGTGTGTCAAGGAGAATGTTCATATATTCCCTCCGAATAATGCAGCAATTTCTTCATTGTACTGATCAAGATCTTCAGGGGATTTCAGCTTTCCTTTGGCCACTCCGATCCTCTTTGACACGGGTACATCATTATACACGACCATTTTTGCCACAGGTTTTCCATACCTGGCGATAATGATCTGGTCTTCTTTACCTGTCTCAATCAACTGTACCAGATTTGAAAGCCTGGTTTTCGCTTCCAAAATATTCACCTGCATGCCGGAATCCTCCTTTTCTAAATACTTATTTAAAATGTTGGTCTTCTTGACCATATTATAACATTATGCTATTTGCATTGCAACATAATACCGGTCTCACTCCACCACCTCAAACTCCAGCTCTGTGGAAAAAGCCTCTTCCAGGCCGGAACTGACCTTGATCTTCCCCTCATCATCGATCAGGATAAAATCAAAGTCTTCCCTGTGCTCCCGCCAATATGCTATGGCCTTTTCCTCTCCCATGACGAAAAGGGCGGTGGACAGGCCGTCCGCCAGACAGCCGTCACTGCTTACGATGGTGACGCTGATCAGACCTGAATCCGCCGGATAGCCGGTGGCAGGGTCAAGGATGTGGTGATAAGTGATCCCCTCTTCTTCAAAAAACCGCTCATAGCCCCCTGAGGTGATGACCGCCTTATCCGAAAGCTCAAGGAGGCCGACATAGTCAACACCTTTCAACTGCCCGACCCTATCATCCGGATTCTCCACCCCGATCTTCCAGGGAGTGCCATCGGTTTTCTGCCGGTAGGTCTGTACATTTCCTCCCAGAGAAACCAGACCGGCATCAACCTGATATTCGTCAAAGATCTCCATGAGACGGGCAGAGGTATAACCCTTGGCTATCCCGCCAAGATCGATCTGCACACCTTCAGGCAGGACCAGGGTTCCGACATCCTTATCCAGATCAAGGGAGCCGGTATCCACCCTTTTCAGAAGTTCATTAATTTCCCGGGGTCCCGGGACCCGGAAATCCCCGGAGGTAAACCCCCAGGCCTCCATAAGGGGATAGATGGTGATATCGAAAGCTCCTCCGGTTTGGCCGGAAAGACCGATCGCCTTCCGGATCAGGTCCGCTGTTTCCGGGGACAGGGTAAGATGCTCTCCCCTGTTGAGACGGGATACCTCACTGTCCGGATTCCCCACACTCCAGAGATCATCCAGGCGCTGTATCTCTTCCAAGGCCTGATCCACCGCTTCCTGAGCCCGGTCTCCGTAGGCGGTGACCGTCATGTAGGTATCCATGGCGAAGAGATCCCTGGAGACTTTCCCGGCCACCCGGCCGGAAGATGTCTTCCCCGGTCCCCCGGTGCAACCGGACAGGAGAGATATCAGAGACAGGGACAGGATCAACAGGCCCGGTAATATACAAACTGTTTTACGCTTTATTCT
>CACZOS010000420.1 GCA_902782815.1 uncultured Lachnospiraceae bacterium
AGAGATATATTTATATCCTTTCCTTTCTGCTTCCGCTGATCACCCTGATCTGCGGAATGATCTACCTGGGAGTGGCACCGTTTGGGGATAACTCATTGCTGATCATCGATGGGCTTCACCAATACATGCCATTCTTTTCTGTGTTATACGACAAACTGCGGGGAGGAGAGACCCTTTATTATACTTTTCGAACCGGACTGGGGGTCAATTTTCTTTCCCTCTTCTCCTATTATCTTTCCAGTCCCCTGAATCTGTTTATTCTCCTGTTTAGAAGAGAACAGCTGAATATGGCGGTCAGTCTGCTGATCGTTCTTAAGCTTGCTTTAAGCGGGCTTTTTGCCTCGGTCTATTTTACCGCCAGGAGTGAAAAACCCGGTCTGCATATCCCGGCCGTTTCCGTTGCCTATGCCCTGAACGGCTATATGGTAGGTTACTGCTGGAATGTCAACTGGCTGGATGCCGTCATGGTACTGCCCCTGATCCTGCTGGGGATAGAGAGACTGATTCAGGAGGATGACGGGAGACTGTACGGGATAAGCCTCTTTTATGCCCTCTTCTGCAATTATTATATCGGCTTTATGATCTGCATCTTCAGCCTGATCTGGTTTTTCTTCTGCCGTTTCAGATCACCGGCGGTTTTTTTCCGCAGGGGGCTGTCCTTTGCGGTATACTCTCTGCTGGCGGGTGGTATGGCTGCCGTTATCCTGATTCCGGCTTATCTGGGGATCAAAGCCACATCCTCCGGCGGGGATATGGGACTGCCGTCCCATTCCTGGATCACCGGTTTCTGGGATCTCATCAGCAGGCAGTTTGATATGGCCTATCCGGTTACCCACGATAATTTTGACGGAAACGCAAACCTCTATTTCGGTATGTTTGCCGTGATCTTCCTCTTCCTCTATCTGTTTAACCGGGAGATCAGGCTGACGGATAAACTGAAAAAAGTCTTTCTGGTCCTTTTCTTTTATCTGAGTTTCAATGAGGAGATCCTCAATTTTATCTGGCACGGATTTCATAACCAGTACGGCATTCCCAACCGTTTTTCTTTCCTCTATGGCTTTCTGCTTCTTTCCATGGCCTTCGATGTGCTGGAGCATATGGAAGCCATGCGGGTCTGGGAGCCTGTTGCGGCCCTGATCATCAGTCTGGGCCTGCTGGGGGGAAGCTGGTTTTATGCCGGGACGAAGCCCGAGACGGAGGTGACTGTTTCCGCGGCCGTCCTTCTGCTGGCCTACGGAGTGCTGTTGTTCCTGGCCGGGAAGAAAAACGGTCCGTCCATTTTTAAAACGATGATCCCTGCCCTGATCGCCGGCGAGCTGGTGGTCACCAGTCTGATCGGTTTTGATTCAAACGGGCAGATCAGTATCTCCAAGTTCTTCAATGCCACCAGGGAGATGGAGGAGGCGGTGAAGGATAATGAGGACGGTACATTTTTCCGCAGTGAGCTGGCAGAGGCTAAACTTGTGGATGAGAGTACCTGGTATCCCATGCATGCCGTCAGTCTTTTCGGGTCCACAGCCAGAAGCCAGACGGTGGATATCATGGATAATCTCGGTTTCAACACCGGCATCAACGAGTACCTTTACAAGGGGGCAACCCCCGTCAGCAATCTCATGCTGAATGTCCGTGACCTCTATTTCCATGAAGAGGACAGACTGGAGACGGAATTTACCGAGGAAAAGAGCTATGGTTCCATGACCCTTTACCGGAATCCCGTCCGGGGTATGTCCATAGGTTACGGGATTAGCAAGGATATTGATTACTGGTATTATTACAGTGATTATCCCTTCCGGGTGCTCAATGATTTCTGCTATCAGGGGTACGGGGTAAGTACTGTCTTTGAAGATATTCCCATACCGGATCCTGTCTGTTCCGGCTGCACGGTTTCCCGGACGAATGACGGAGAATACTATTTCAGCTTTGAGGACAAACAGCCGGATAATCTGACTTTTACCCTTGAGATGGGGGAAGGGTCGGACAACCTGTATCTTTTCTATGACGGTACCCAGGTGGATAATGTGAAGGTCAGCGTCAACGGTTCCGTGATTCTGGACGGTGACCGTGACGGAAGGATCATGGCAGTAGGCTCCGTGCCGGAGAACTCCTTTGTCCTGGTGGAAATGTCCCTCAAGGGGGAACAGACCAACGGTTATGTCCGCCTGTCTGCCGCTTCTTTCAGTCCGGAGGAGTATGCCCGTCTGGTACAGGAGATGACCCAGCAGGCTTTTGAGGTAAGCCGGATGAGTGATCATCATATCGAGGGAAGGATGGATGCCATCGAGGAAGAGTACCTTTTCTTTTCCATTCCCTACGATGAGGGCTGGAGGGTTGCCATAGACGGTAAAAAGGCGGAAACCACAAAGGTTGGCAATGCTTTTCTTTCTGTTATAATACCGGAAGGAGAACATGAGATCACTATGGACTTCCTTCCTCCGGGACTGATTCCCGGTGTGTGGGTGTCCGTGGCCTCTGTTCTCACTTATGTGTTGCTTTGGATCAGCACTTCCGGCAGGAAAAGGAGGAAAGGCAGTGAAGGCAAAAAAAACAGCAGCGGTAATAATGGGAATGATCCTGACCCTGACAGCAGTGATGGGGTCAGCCCCGGTGAAGGTGAAGGCGGACAGTGAGGAAAAACCTTATCTGTCCCTTGGCGCAGATCTTAAATCTGAGGAAAAAGCCAGGGTCTTCGACCTGCTGGGCATCGATCCCGATGAGCTTGATGATTATCAGCTGGTGGCGGTTACCAACAAGGATGAGCATAAATATCTGGACAATTATTTAAATCCATCTCTTATCGGTTCCCGTGCCCTCTCCTCCGTTCTCATCGAGAAAAGGGGGGAAGGGGAAGGAATCCGTGTGACCACAAAGAATATCAGCTACTGTACGGAAGGAATGTATGAAAATGCCCTGACCACCGCCGGGATCACCGATGCAGAAGTGATCGTTGCCGGTCCGAGCAAGATCTCCGGAACCGCCGCCCTGGTGGGAGCCATGACAGCTTACGAAAAGATGACCGGAGAAGAAATCGGGGAGACGGAGAAGGATACCGCCACTAATGAGCTTGTGCTGACCGGACAGCTGGCGGAGGAAATCGGAGACAGTGAAAAAGCGGAGCAGTTCATCGCCATGCTGAAGGAATTTATCGCTGACCATGAAAATCCCAGTGATGAGGAGATGGAAAAAGCGGTGGAGGAAGGAGAAAAAAAATTCGGCTTCAGCCTGACGGAAGAACAGAAGGAGGAGATATTGGATCTCATGAAGAAGATTTCCCGTCTTGACCTGGATGTGGGTCAGCTGAAACAGCAGGCCAGGGAAATCTACGAAAAGATTTCCAGTATGGAGATCGACCATAAAGGGCTTTTCGAAAAAGTGAAGAGCTGGCTGCAGGAAATCCTGGATTTCTTTGGAAAATAAACAGGATGCTGTAAAAAACGAAATCACTGAAAACTACTCTCAGGCGGGGTGGAAAGAGTTTTCTTCAGAAGTGTCGGGACACCTGTTTCAGGAAAATTTTTGCACCCCGTCTGTTTATTTATGAAAATATAAATGTAAAAATATACTAAAATTGGAAAAATATGGTTTACAAAAAGTCGGCCCTGTGCTATAGTGAGGTTACGAAATCATGAGGGGGGAAAGTACCGTGGCAAAAAGACTGGTCATCGGTGGTGAAGGTGAATATGTCAGAAGACTGAGCGGCTATCTTATGAACCATCTTGCCGGGGAAGTACTTATCCATAGCTATACCGACCCCGGACTTCTGGCAGAAAGGGAACAGAAAGCGGATCTTTATCTGCTGGAGGAAACTTTTTATAAGGGACTTGTGATGATTAATCCCGTCTTTTCCGGGGACAGGGTCCTCATCTTGGGAGAGGAGGAGGGTGAAGACAGGTTCTGCCGTTATGACCGGCCGTACAGACTGGTCTCCCGTATTGATCAGAGATTGTTTTCCTCCTGCGGAGAAAGGAAGGAGTCCGGCGGAAGAAACGGACTCACTGCGGTTTATGCCCCGTTTTCCGGCATGTCTTTAAAAGACTGGATCATGCCGAGGATGAATCCCGGTGATCTTTATCTCGGACTCCAGGATATGGGTCCGGAAGTTCTGACACAGGAGACAGGGGGAGAAAGGAAGGGAAGGCATCCCTTTTCCTTTTCTTCCCGGGAGGACAGGACCGATGAAGAGAGTGAGGATATGAGGGACCTGTGCTATTATATCCATCTTCGTGAGGAGTCTCTTTTTGAGAAGCTGGACAGGATGGTACGATGTGATGAGGGGCGCTTCTATCTGGAGTCTCCGCCGTGGTTTTTTGATTTTCTGGGCCTTACCGAAGAGGATTTCCGGTGGTTTTATTTACATCTTAAGGATAAGGCATTCTCAGGGGAGATTTATGTGGGACTTGGTAATTCTGCCGTTCCTTCTCTGGAGATCTTTCGTCTTTTTGACCGGCTCATCATCCTTGACTTTCCCGGGAAGGAACTGATCCAAAGCTTTTGCCTGAAGCTGGTCAGGACCCTGGAGGAGGACGGAACAGCCCCTCTGTTGAAGATTGAGATGATGGAGTATATGGAGGATGAGAGAGTTATGCCGGTTTGACCGGGCCAGGTTAAAGGCAGAAGTGGTGGACAGTCTTAGAGACAGCCTCAATCTTTCAGATGAAGATATCTACCTGGCTATTGACAGGGCTATTCTGAAGGAGAGCCATGAGAAATACGGAAGTCTGGAGGAGAAGATCATTCTGCGGGAACAGATCTTTGATGCCATTCGGAATATGGGTATTCTGGAGAAGTATCTTAAGGATGAGCAGGTGACCGAGATTATGGTCATCGGACCGGAGAAGATTTTCATCGAACGGGACGGGGTACTCATCCGTACCCGGGAAAGATTTGATACTGAGGATGAGGTTTATCAGGTGATCGACCAGATCCTGGCTCCCATCAACCGGGTGGTCAATGAATCCTCCCCTCTGGTGGACGCGAGACTGCCGGACGGTTCCAGAGTCCATATCGTGATACCCCCCGTCTCTCTGGAGGGACCCACCATAACTATTCGAAAATTTATCAGGGGAGGGATGACCATGGACCGGCTGATCGCCTTCGGCTCTTTTCCGCCGGATCTGGAGCCGGTTCTCGCCGCCTTTGTCCGTGCCCGCTACAACATACTGATCAGCGGGGCCACCAATTCCGGCAAATCTTCTCTGATCAATGCCCTGTCCGGATATATCGGGTGCCAGGAACGGATCATCACCATCGAGGATTCCGCCGAACTCCAGTTTTTCCATGTGGATAATCTTGTCCGGCTTGAGGCCAGGAAT
>CACZOS010000421.1 GCA_902782815.1 uncultured Lachnospiraceae bacterium
ACAGATTGGACCGATACCGCATCTGAGCGTTTATAGCATTATAGGGCATGAAGTTGCCGCGCTGATAAATAATATTTGTACTGGTAGTAGACGGATCTCGGTCGCTCGGTGTTCCGATCTGCTCATAGACTGTAAAGTCGTTTCCGCCGGGCAGATACGCATAGTTTTCAAAGCAGCTGTACTTGAAGAAGCCGGTCTCGTCATATACATTCTGAAGGAACAGGTGATTGACCTTGCCTTCCTGGCTTGTTTTCCTGATGTAAGTGTCATTAAAGAGCTCACCCAGATTGTGACCTGAATTTGTCAGAATATTCGGGTAGTCCTGTCCCTCCGCAATTGTACTTTCCAGGATGCCCAGTTTAACCTGTCCGGATGTATAGCCATCCGCCTGAGCACTTGTTCCCATAATGCCCTGCATAAATGGCAGACGGTCCTGTATGTAGGAACGCGGGGAGTCCCAGTTCTGGCGATGACTGTCCAGACCTCTCTCATCGCCCCAGTCATACATGGTGATCTTGATGCCTTTCGATACACTGTCCACTGTAGCCACAGTTGTGAGCTGGTCATGAACAATAGGGTCACGGGCAGCAAAGTAGAATTCCTGTGATGACAGCAGAGGCTTGACCTCTATTTTTCCCTGCACTCCTGCCGTTACTTCGGATACTTCAATGCCATAGGTTACGAATTCGTCGTAATCCCAGCAGGCGATCAGAGATGTATAAGCCCCGTCATCGCTGCCGGGCAGAGAAATATTCAGATGCTTCGCAGCGTCTTCCCCGGTAAAATCATCTGCTCTGTGGATAATATAGGAATCGTTAACGCCCTTCTCCGCCTTGGGGGTAAGGTAGGTCTGCGTACTCTCATTATAAAGAGTGCAGTAGCCATTGCCGAGATCGTTGAGAGTCCACTCAATGCTCTTATCGCCTTTCCAGTAAATGGAATCACTGCTCTCGTAGACCTTTTCCAGTCCGCCCAGGCCATTGATGGCATAATAGGTGAAAGTATCCGTAGCCGGATCCAGAACACGCTGATACACAATGATCTTCTGACCGGGCTGGGTATCTGCGGCACTGATCATTGTAGCCTTATGAGAAGCAGTGCTGCCGTTCTCTTCCGGAAGGCAGAAACGGAGCTTGGCTTCATCTGTTTTTGAATTCTGTTCATGGAAACCATGCCAAGTATAATTCCGGGTTTCTCTTGTCAGATAATAAGTCTCACCGTTTGTAAATGTATAGGAAATTATATAATTTCCGTCCTCATCCTTTTCAATCTTTAAGGGGACTGCATTAGACTTACCGCTGATATAATGGAAACCATGCTCTGAGCTCATGCCTGCTCCCGCATTTTCATAGGGGCCGAAGGTCAAGTATGTCCCGTTTCCGTTGGATATATAATATGCCCTGCTTACAGGGTCGTATTCGAACACGAAAGCTGTTGCGCGGGGATCACAGTATTCAATAAGAGAATCCCCCACTTCCACTGTCGAATAGGTAAAACTGATGTTGGCAGTCCTGTTTGTTGCAAGATTCAAATTCCAATAGGGATTCTCCTTCATATACAGAGCTTCGCAGGAGGTATTGTTCAGTTTACTGGCAATAGCAAATGTGCGCCCGTCCAGTCCCAGCGGATCTCTTGCATCTGTTACCCTGATGGTGAACACTTCACCATTCTTCATGGTTACCGTAAGTTCCTCTTCTGTATCAAACGCCTTAAGCGAGATCAGAGCCCAGTCTCCGCCGGCAACTGTCACGGCGTTCAGCTCCGCAATCTGTTCCTGCGTCAGTTCCGCGCTGTAATCGCACTCTAATCCGAGGCGGTCTTTGATCGCCCCTACAGTCGTATCATCTTCTGCCTTACTTACGGAAAGCAGCTCCGGTGAACTGAATTCCACCTTTTCCACTTCCGCGACAAACGCTTTTGTCTTCCCGCTGACTTCGACGTCATTCAGTGTCAGAACATTTACAGCCTGATCATCCTCCACGGCCGGGCTCTTCTCTGAATCATTCTGTTTGTCATCTTCCGCCACGCCCAGAACTTCCATGAGTTTTGTAAAGCTCACAAAAGTACCTCCGGGAATTGAAAGCTGAAACTTTTTTCCGTCTACTTCCCAATGGAAGTCCACCGTATACTGCAGAACGAATTCGGAAAAGCTGTCTGTAACGAACTGGATTCCGGACACAGTTTCAAGACCGGATTCGTCCAGAACGCTGCCGGTCTTCTCAATGGCCAGCTCCTCTGTCCGGCCATCGTGGATATGATAAAGATGGAAATCTCTGCCTGTGACTTCTTCGGGCAGGGTCAGATTCACCAGGAAGCCCTCCTCGTAGGACGCCTGCTCTTCCTGGGTCAGGTTCAGGGAAATGTCAAATACCCTGGTGACAGTTTCACTGTTTCCGGTATCCGCAACCTTCTCCGCCGAAGGGGATAATTCTTCCCCTGTAACTTCCTCCGCGGAGCCCTCAGTTTCCTCCGGCAGGTAGATTCCGGAACTGCTGCTTATAACGGCCAGGCCGGTGTCCACTTCCGGCGTTCCGCCAATGGTGATCTCAAATACAGCGCTGCTGCCGTCTTCGAAAAGGACTTTCAGGCTCCCTTTCTGTCCTGCCAGATCCTCTTCCCCTGCCAGCGCTTCGATTCTATAGTCTTCTGCGGCCTCGTCATGGAATACCGCAACGATATCGCTGTTTTCGGTTCCTTCTGCAGCATCTGCTTCGGAAGCAT
>CACZOS010000422.1 GCA_902782815.1 uncultured Lachnospiraceae bacterium
AGGCAGACATCCGCCAGGTAATCCTCCTTCAGATAAATGGTCAGGATGGCAATAATGGAGATGGTGAAGGTACCGATCATATTCACGGCAATGATCCGGTCAGTCATCCTGGGCCCGAGGAAGGAACGGATGATGGCAATCAGGATAAAAAGCGACGTAAGCAGCATACAACCCATCAGAATATATTGAAATACCTGTTCGTAAGCCATTATATCCCCTCCTCAAATCTATACAGGATCCGGACAAAGTCCGAGGATTCGATCCCTTCGGAAAATGTTTTATCCAGACAGTGTACGCAGAACTCATCTCCCTCCGCGGAAACACTGATGGTCCCGGGGGTCAGGGTGATGGAATTGGCCAGAAGGACCCTGGCGATCCTGGTCCTGAAGGAAGCCTTAAAATAGACAACCGCCGGTTCCGGCTCATACTTTACCGAGTACACCAGCTTAAGCACGTTCCAGTTCGCCCAGAAGATCTCCTTCATCAGAACCAGGAAAAACCAGATCAGTATCCCGCTTTTCTTAAGCAGGATCAGATCTTTTCTGATACTGTAGTCCAGACATCTGCAGCTGAACCAATATACAGCAGCGGTGATGGCAAACCCGAATAATACGATTTCTATATTCAGTTTTCCATTTAAGACTACCCAGAATAAAAAGAAAAGAATAAACATTTCTCCACCTCAGTATATTTGATATATTCCCAATTATTATACTCACATCCCGAACCTGATACAATATGATTATGGAACATTATCTGCTGTAATCATATCCCGGTAAAAGAAAAGGGAGACTTCACGCTTCTTTACGGAAGTCTCCCTCTGTTTTATACTTCTTATTCTTTGTTCTCTTCCGACTTGATCTCATCGGATTTGTAGATAAACTTGACACTGCCCTTCTCTCCCTCGGGAAGCAGGGTGTAGATCTGGTAATCCTTACCGGCCTTCCGTATAGCCTCAAAACGATCCTGCAGACCGAGCACATCATTCTGGAAGAGATCGATGATCTGGGAGATCCCCTCCTTCTTATACTCAGCCATACCGGTATTCAGGGCCAGGGCTCCTTTTAGAAGTTTTCCCATGCCGGTGGATAAGGTTCCTGCTCCTTTGGAAAGCTGGGAAGTACCCTGAGACAGATCACCGGCCCCCTTGTTCAGGGCATCATTATTGGAGGCCAGGGTTCCCACTCCCTTGGATAACTGGGATGCCCCGGCAGAAAGGGTCTGTGATCCTGCGGCAAGCTGGACTGCTCCTTCCGCCACCTCTTTAGCCCCCTTATTCAGACTGTCTCCGTTTTTCACCAAAGTCTGTGCTCCGGTCCTGATGGTCCCGTTATTCTTGGTAAGGGTGGTAAATCCGGCGTTCAAGGCTGTTATCCCCTGGGCGGCCGTCGGGAATCCTGAGGTTGATTTATCCAGGGTCACGAGACTGCTGTGGAGGGAAGAGATTCCTGTTTTCACCCCGGAAGCACCTGTTTTCACCTGCTGAAGACTGGTGATCAGGCTGTTCAGGGGATCCGATGTCATGTTTTCGGAAGCGGTGGAGAAAGCTGAGGCTATCCCGCTGATAGTCTGCTTCTCCGTATCGATGCTCAGGGCACTGATGGATACCTTGTTCAGAGTATCCTTGTAGCCTGACAGAGTTTCGGATTTGATCCCGGTCAGGTCCAGACTGACATCGGATGCGGAGATTTCGGAAATACTTTTCAACTCAACAGTGTCTACTTTTATATCCTCACCCGACAATGTTTCAATCGTCGTGCTCAAGGAAGTGATCTCATCACTCAGTTCTTTGAGTTCCTCTTCAGAGGCTCCGTTCTCTTTCAGTGTCTTCTTGGCGGATTCCAGCTTCTTTTTCGCGTCCCCAAGGTATTTCACCGTATTATCTATTCCGGTATTACACTTGCCTGCCGCGTCATTTATGGCTTTTTCGCGATTTGAGATAGTGGTATTCCTGGAGCTGATTTCCTTATTCTTGGCATCGATTGCCCCGTTGATCTCCTTCTGCTTCTCCTCCAGTTCTCCCTTGGCCGTATCCACGTTGGAGGCCTGATTTCCGATCTCCGTCACCGCGTTGCTGATGGCGGTGGAAGCATTCGACTGGGCAGTGGAGAGATTGGTTGCCGCAGTGGAGACAGTGGTGGATGCAGTTCCCAGCGTAGTTGCTGCGGTGGACAGGGACCCGGCAAGCCCTTTCAATGCCTGACCGGAAGTACTGTTCTTGAGGGTGTTCACTCCCTGAATAACCTGATCCAGCCCCGCTTCCACAGCGGAAGCGCCGTATCCGAGAGTGGCACCCTCGTTCCCGTCTGCCTGAGTATAGGTTTCCTCAGTCCCCGTGGCGTCTTTCATTAAGCTGACGGCATCGGATACATCCCCCAGTTTTTCCAGAGCTGAAAGATTTGAAGCGCCGTCTGCCAAAGCCTGTACTCCGGCCAGGTAGCCGGGATTTTCCTCCGTGCCGTCACCCAGCAAGCCCAGGGCAAGGGAATCCACACCCTGTACATAGGCTGATGTTCCGGTTTTCAGAGAAGCCGCTCCTTTTGCCAGCTTGGAAACCCCGGTATCAAGCACGGTCACCCCATTGGTCAGGGAAGGTACTTTATCATTGAGCTGGCCCACCCCGTTGGTATACTGACCGATAGCCTGTTTGAGGGACTTTGTTCCCTTGGAGACTTTACTCATGCTTTCGGATATGGTCTTTGTCCCTTTGCTGGCTGTTCCCATGGCGTCCGCCAGATCTTTGCTGCCGTCCACAAGTTTGTCCGTGGCGTCGGAAAGATCATCCATATCCTTCTCCATATCTTCTCCGCCGGCCTTTTCCATGTCCATCTGGCTGAGAAGGTCATTGGTCACAGCGGTCATGGTCATATCCATTTCGAAATCCTTGACATCGGCGGTGATCTGTACATATTCGGGGATATCAATATCTGAATCCTTGAGGACTCCCTCCCCGATATCCAGACTTTCCTTAAGTCCCGGAACGGCATAGCCGAATACGATGATCCTGTCTCCTTCCTTCACGGCTTTACCGTTCTTCACCGAGACATTGGAGAACCTGTCGGCATCCAGGATAGCCCCGCTCATCAGGGTGAAGGGCACATAGACATCATATTCTTTTCCTTTTACCGTAACTTTTCTTTTCTCTTTATTGGTATAGTCAAAACGAATGGTTACTTTCCCGCTCTTTCCCGCCAGCTGCTTTCCGCTGATCTTCTTTCCGTCCAGGGTAAAGGAAAGCTTCACATCCACCGGGAGTTCCTTGGAGGATTTCCCCTCATAGGAGATTTCATTGCCTTCAGCAGCCCAGCTGCTGGCGTTCCCTTCTCCTTCTGTATATTCCTCGTCTCCCTTTACATTTTCTATCTCTGTAAGATCTGTCTCGTCATCCAGAGTGGACTGACCTTCTCCGTTGGCCAGGCGGTCATTGACAATGATCTGGTCGACCTCCCCTTCACTGTCCGTGATCACGTAAACCACTTCCTCTTTATCCACCTTGTCCGGCTCATCGGTTGTGTCTGATCCGGCCGGGGCTGCTGCCCGCACATTTGTGCCGCAGGTCAGGATAAGAGAGAATACCATGGCCTGTGCCATCAAAATCGAAACGATTCTTTTTCCTGCTTTTCTTCTTAACATATTCAACCCTCCTGTCTTCACAGACTCACCTTCTGTTCTCTCCCTGCCTTTTTCCGGCTGTGGAAATCCCAGGTAGTATAACAGATTACTTTATCAAATATCATGAACATTGCCGGCAGTAATACCAGCACGGAGATCATACTGATGATGGCCCCCCTGGAAAGCAGGGCACAGATGGATCCGATCATGTCCACCCTCGAATACATAGCAACTCCGAATGTGGCAGCAAAGAAACTGAAACCACTGGTTACGATGGAGTGGACACTTGAACTGTGGGCAATACTTATAGCCTCTTTTTTGTCCACCCCGGCCAGGCGTTCCCTCTGATACCGGGTGGTCATCAGTATGGCATAATCCACAGTGGCTCCAAGCTGGATAGTCCCGATCACAATGGCAGCCACAAAGGGAAGCTCCTTCCCCATATAATAGGGAACAGCCATGTTGACATTAATGGCGAACTCGATCACCGCCACCAGGATCACCGGCAGGGAAATGGATTTGAAGACCACCATGATAATGAGGAAAATAGCAGCCATGGACAGGTAGTTAACCGTCTTAAGGTCCACATTGGTGGTATCCTCCAGGTCTTTCATCATGGGGGCCTCACCGATGACGATGGCATCTTTATCGTATCCTGAAACAATCTTCTGTATCCTGGATATCTGCCGGTTCACTTCCTTCGTAGCCGGGGAATACTCCGAACAGATGAAGGCAATCTCATGCTTGTCTCCCTGCAGGAGTTCCTTGATATTCCCGGGGATCATCACATCAGGGATTTCCGATCCGATCAGCGAGTTCATTCCGATGGTCCAGTTTACCCCCTTCACCTCATCGATCTCCCGGTACATGGCTTCCTTATCTTTTGCCTTCATGTCCTTGTCCATCATGATGATGTGGATGACACTCATATCAAATGTATCCTCCAGCTTTTTGTTGGCGATATTGGACTGGAGATCATCCGGCAGAGAGTGGGCGATATTATAGTAGACATTCACATGATTGCTTCCGTAGAGTGCCGGGTAAAGCAGTACCAGGAAAACGATCAGGCAGATCACGTAATGTCTGGTAAGGATTTTTGAGATAAATCCCGATTCCTTGATGAAAACCCTGTGTTTGGTCTTCTCGATCCATTTATCAAAAACCAGGATCATGGAGGGAAGAAGGGTTACACAACAGACAACGCCGATGATGACCCCCTTCGACATGACGATACCCAGGTCCTTACCCAGAGCAAAGGTCATGACACAAAGAGCAAGAAATCCGGCGATAGTGGTCACGGAACTTCCCATGATGGAGGAGAAGGTGCTGGCAATGGCGTGCCCCATGGCGCTCTCCTTATCTCCGGGATACTCCTTCTTGTTCTCCTCATAGCTGTTCAGCAGGAAAATGGAGTAATCCATGGTGACACCCAGCTGCAGAACCGCGGTCACCGCCTGGGTAACATAAGATATCTGCCCCAGGAAAAAATTGGTGCCCATATTGTAGACAATGGCAATCCCTATACTGATCAGAAACAGGAAGGGAATCAGGAAATACTGGGTGGCGACGGTGAGAACCAGGACAGACAAAATGGCTGCTATGACCACATAAGCCGGAAGCTCCGACATGCACAGGTCTGCGATATCGGTGACCATTCCGGTCATTCCGCTGATAAACACCTGCTCATTGACGATGGATCTCATCTCTCTGAGAGCCTGTGTAGCTTCCTCTGAAGAAGTGGTGTTATCAAACAAAACCATCATGACGGTGGCATCCCCTTTGAAGAAGGACTCCCTGAGGTTTCCGGGAAGCATCTCCACAGGCATGGACAGATCGGCCACATCGGTATACCACAGAGTCCTGGAAACATGATCCACCTCTCTGAACCGGTCTTCCAGCTTTTTCACGTCCTTCATCTCCATGCCTTCCACCACGACCATGGCGAAACCGCCGGATCCGAATTCTTCCACCATCATATCCTGTCCTGCCACTGTGTCCAGTGATTCAGGCAGGTAACTCAGCAGATCATAGTTGATCTTGGTGCGGAAGTACCCGATTACTGAAGGAATGAGCAGCAGCACACTGAGCAGGATCATCAGATATTTATGTCTGGCAATAAATCTGCCTACGCTAACCATACAATTCTCCTCACTTTCTATCCATTAAATTGTATGAAAAAAATGAATTTTGGTCAATATTTAAACTGCACAAGATTTACAGGATTAAAAACATGAATTTTGGTCATTTTTTAAGTTCTTTTCCATTGACATTTTACACTGATTGGGAAATAATGGGATAAGGATATTTTACCAAGGGAAAACAGAGGATTTACAGATGAAAAAAAAGGTGGAAGAGAATAAAATCCAGAAAAAAAATGCCTTGTTCAGGTCATCCTTTGATCTGTTTTTAAATCACGGATTCAGCAAGACAACCATAGCGGATATCGTAAAGAGAGCAGGTCTGGCAAAGGGAACCTTCTATCTGTATTTTAAAGATAAATATGATCTCCGGGATAAGCTGATCGCTCATATCACGGGAGAACTTTTCGAGGAAGCTCATCAGCATCTGCACAGGGAGCCGGACCACCCTGACTTTGAGACATCAGTCCTGACCATCTGTGATTTTTTCATTGACCGGTTTGAGGATGATCCGAGACTTCTGCGTTTCATCGCCAAAAATTTAAGCTGGGGCATCTTCAGAAATGCTCTGAGCAAGGATGTTCCCGATGAGGATATTCCTTTTTACCGGCATTATATGGAGCAGATGGAGCTTCTTCATATCCGTTGTCTGCAGCCGGAACTCATGCTTTTTACCATCATCGAGCTGATCAGTTCTGCCTGCTACAGCTGCATCCTGTACAGGCAGCCGGTCTCCATGGAGGAGTATAAACCCTATCTTCACCAGTCCATCCTGGCCATCCTCCATGTCTATACCGAAGCTGAAAAATGAATCTTCTCTTCCGAAGGAGATGACATATCCTATACATGATACAAGGGCCGGTTCCTGACGGAACCGGCCCTTTCTTATTATGACGTATGATCAGATTAAACATCCACAGATTATTCAGCAATGGCTTTATTAATATAGTTGATCAGGGATGCGTTCTCGTTCCTTACGGCCGCACCGTAATGCTGCCCGGCAAACCTGGCATCCAGGATCTTTGTGGTGGAATCCACATAGCCGTTTAAGATACTCACGTCAACGGACATCACATCAATATTCCCGTTCTTCAGCGCGTTGAAAAGCTGGTCGTAGGACTCGTATTCACAGAAGATGGGAGATACCTTGATGGTGTTCATGGTATTGATATAGTTCAGAAAATCCTCCCTGGTGGTCGCATTTCTGGGCACACCCACGTATTTGCCGTCCAGGTCGGCGATAGATTTTATATCACCGCTCCCCAGGCTGTTGAGATCCTGATCTTTGCCGGAGTAGCGGACCATGAGGCCCACATAATCCGTATAGTAGCTGTCGGACAGGGTGAATCTCTTCCCTCGTTCCTCCGTCTTGGTGTAAGTGGCGATCATGCAGTCGATATCGCCATTCTCCAGGGTCTCCTCACGGTCGGCGACCGTGACTCCCTTTATCTCAACCAGATCCTTCTCTTTGGCTTCGTCGGAGCTTACTCCAAAGATCAGTCCGGCTGTCTTATAGGCAAGCTCCACTTCAAGACCGGACCAGCTGTCCTCATTCTTGTCATAGTAACCCAGGCCGGGAACATCCATCTTACATCCGACGATCAGTTTTCCTCTCTCTTTAATACTCTTGATAAAATCATCTTCTTCCAGCTTGACTTCTTTCTTGCCGGTATCCTGACTTTCTGTACCGGATTCACCGGAAGGTTTCTGGCTGCCGGAAGA
>CACZOS010000423.1 GCA_902782815.1 uncultured Lachnospiraceae bacterium
ATGGGAGGAGACAGGGGACTGTCCCTCTGTCTCCTCTCGTTCCCGTAAAAAAAAGCCTCCGTCGCGACGGAGGCTTTTACACTATATTCAGTTTTTTCATCCTTATTCAGTTTTCAATATACAATAAATAATCTGCTGTGATTATTGTTGATATATGATACCGATTTCCTTAGATCGGTTTATATGTGTTATTTTTATTTGTTGTTTCTGTGACCGTTTTTTGTTTCCTGCTTTTCTGAAATCATTTTTGAAGCTTTCTATAAAGCTTTTGGATCTTTCCGGATCTTTTGGATCCTCATTTTTTGATCCTTATTGATCTCAGCGGTCTTTTTGCTATCAGCGTGGTTCGTTGCCAGTTAAAGTCCATTTCGTTTTTCTTACGGTCTTTTCTTTTTATCCGATTAAATTCGTTTTCTTACGAAAGGCTTTTATTGAAGCGGTCGACTCTGCAGGAGCTGCCATCGAATCTGTAATTACGCTGATAACACATTGCTATTACATCCATTGGACTCGACCTCCTTTCCTTTTTTCCTTGCTTTCTATATTCTTAATCCGGCATTTGTTCTATCCGGAAAAGAATGTTTCTTTAGATATCAGTATACTAACACCGCCCGTCGCTTTTGTCAATCATTTTATTTAAAAGCGATTAATTATTTTGCAATGGTCGGGCCATATTCGTTTTGTGTCTATAAATTGTCTTGAATTGTGCAAATTGAATATTCAATTTAATAAAAGAAAAAGTATTCTCTTTTCACTCCATTGTAGATAAGGGGAGGCATTTCAGGAACGCCACCCTGTTACATCCAGAATATACTGATAAATCATACGATATGTGTCTCTTGAATAATGAATACCATCGTATGTTTCAAAACCTTGGCTAACCATGAAATCATATCCGCCCAGATAGTTGTCCGGAAAAGCCGCTTTCATTTTCCTGTTGAAGCGGATGCTTCGCCTGTTGAATGCTGCAAATTTGCTCTGGTCCCTGGGCAAGGAATCCATGACCCAGATCTTCGCGTCCGGGTAGTCCCGGATCAGAGCGGCATACTGCTTTCTGTAATACTCGAAATTACCATCAGGAGTTTTATTCAAGTCATTATGACCGAACTGGAGCACAACAATGCTGTTCGGATAGATGTCCAGCCATGCGCGGATCACATGGAGTGCATATGTTCGGAACCATCTGTATTTCTGGGCTCCTTTTGCGACTTTGACAACATCCTTACCGATCCCGTTGACTTCAAACATCTGGACCACACGGGAAGCGCCTGAGATGATCAGCTTCTGTTTTTTCGAAATCACATAGCCGTTGTGAATACCGGTACCTGCCATCTCGTCCCTTCTAAGCGAGCCTGTGTTCCGGGATCGTTTCAATCCTTGAACCAGAACCCCATTGGAATCTACGTAATACCGGTCTGCCCAGGCATTTTTCAGAAGATTACCCGTACGATCAAAATAGTATCGTTTTCCGTTGATTTTCTTCCAGCTTTTCGTGACCAGAACGCCGTCTTCACCGTAATAGCATGTTTTCGTGGAGCCATAATACCAGCTGTTTACATAAAGCCTTCCATTCCATTTTGCCCTGTATGTCTTCCCATTCCAGCTAAATGCACCTGTGTGGACGTATCGGTCTCTTCTGCAGTAATAAATTTGTTTTCCGATCATAAACCAGCCGGTTCTTGGCCGGATCGACTTTCCATCTCTGACACAGATGAATCCATGTCCTGTATCAACAATTTCAGCGTCATCCATCCTGTTACGCGCTGCCAGTTCAAGCACATTTGTATCTGCACTTCCTGTCGACTGAAGTACTGTCCCTCCTTCGGCTGCCTGACCCGTAAAAGCGAACAAAAGCCCCGTGATAAAAATGATCAAAAAGAAAGCCGCCCATTCAGAGCGGCATGGTACGGAACTATTCTTCTGCACATTTGTTCCGGACATGCTGTTTCCTCCATACGTATCCTCATTCCGTCCTTGCGGCATCCCCTGTGTCCATTTCATCAGCAATACAAAGCTGGTTATTTTACATCGTCAGGCAGCCGCTTGCTGATTGTGACTGCACGCGAACCGGGACCGATATGGCATGATACGCTTAAAGAAAGCGGATCCATATGGATCTCATGGCCCGGGAAAGCTTCTTCTATGACAGCTTTCCATTCCTCTGCATCCTCCCTGGAGCATGTATACGCAGCTGCGATCACAGCATCTTCCGGATGGTCTTCCAGGCCAAACCGATCACTCAGATCGCTTTGAATCGCTTCCAGCATGACGGTATACGCCTGTTTCATCGTTCTGCATTTGGCAAAGGAATCCAGCTTTTCTCCCTGAATCTGAAGAACCGGTTTGATCCTAAGCAAGGTACCGACCGCTGCCGCTGCCGGAGTGATCCTTCCACCCTTCTTAAGATAACTAAGCGTATCCACTGTTATATAAATGCTCGAATCGTAACGGGTCTCTTCCAGATATTCCTTTATCCTGCCAGCGCTCATACCCCGCTTTGCAAGCGTGATGGCATCAAGCACCGACTGACGCTGCGTCACCGAAATCCGCTGATTATTCACGACAAGAACTTTGCCTGGAAATTCATCTTCGGCTACGATTGAGGCTGTCTCGCAGGAGCTGGACAGACCGCTTGACATAGGAATATAAAGAACCTCATCATGATCTTCCAAAAGACGTTTCCATAAATCCATCACATCACCCACTGCCGGCATGGATGTCGTGATCTTTGCGTCATGCTCCAGCTTACGGTAGAACTCTTCCTGTGTCAGGTTGATATCTTCGTAATACAGCTCTCCATCAATATAAAAAGGCATAGGAATCACACTGATCCCCAGTTCCTGTCCCTGTTTCTGCGTAATGCCGCTGTTGCTGTCAGTTACTATCGCAATGCTCATAATTAATCAGCCCCATGATACTTTTTTCAGGATATATCGATAAATGACCCGATATGTTCTGTTGGTATAATGATATCGGTCTATCATCTCAAATCCATGTTTGACCAGATAACGATACCCGCCGATATAGCCTCCGTTTCCGGTTTCCGGAAAGGCCTTTTTCAGCTTGGTATTGAACGTCCTTGCTTTCATGTTTTTCCCTTTGCAGCGGTTTAGATCCGCCGGAAGAATATCCATGAAATAGAAGGAA
>CACZOS010000424.1 GCA_902782815.1 uncultured Lachnospiraceae bacterium
GATCAAGGACTGTCTGGACATGCTGACGATGGAACAGAGCCTCAATGAACCCCTGATCATGCTGACCAGAAGCATGGTTTATTCCCTGAAAATGAATCTTGACCGGTCAGAGGTCTGGTACGGGAGACTGGCAGAGTATACCAGGCGTACAGAACTGGGAAGATCCGCCCGGTTTGAGGCAGAGTTCTGCCTGGCATATCTGGATCTGATCCTTCCTCACCGCAGTTCAGATCAATGGATCGAGCGTCTTCACCGGTATCTTGACGCGAAAAAAAGGTGGAACGGATTGAAATCCATACCTTCGATTACCCTGCTCAGCCATTCGGTACTCAACGGTCTGTTTGATTTTTCCCGACCGCTTGGAGAAAAGGGACTGATCGAAAAGCTGATGGCAGCAGTCAAAAGAGACAGAAATATGATGAGTGATATGACTATCGCCATCATCAAGCTGCTCCTTCAGGAGATTTCCCTGGAAAGAGGGGATGTGGATGAAATGGTCTTCACAACCCAGATCAACCGGGTGATTCTCGAGGGGGAACGGAAGGACTGGGATGATCTGTGCGTGGCAGCGGTTGTCCATTATACTAAACTGAAAGTCATTAAGGGAGATACGGTCAATACCGAGAAGATTCACCGGGAACTTAGAAAGAGCATCAAAAACGATGCGGTTCTCATAGAGGTAATCCGATCGATCAATGTATGGCTCAGCCTTCTGAAAGGAGAGACCAGGATGGCGGAGGAATGGCTCCTGCACGCACCGGATTCCCGGGAATTCTTTACTCTGGTCGACAGGAATAACTTTATCCTGAAGGCCCGGATCCAGATCCTGAAAGGCGACTATCTGAATGCCCAGATTCTCCTGACCCGGCTCAAAGAGGTATACGAGGAGTATAACCGGGATTATCTGTGCATACAGGTGGATCTTCTCATGGCAGTGTTACTGTATCGAATGAGATCGTTCACCTGGCAGGAATGGTTTGTCGAGGCATTAAGACGGGCTGAATCCTTTGGTTATATACGGGTTATCGCGGATGAAGGGGCGGCGGTAGTTCCCCTCCTTGAGGAGCTGCCCGGAAAAGAACGGGATCGATTTGACCAATCCTGGTACGACCGTCTGGAAGTCTCTGTCAGAGAGATGAGCGCTTATTATCCCGATTATCTTCGGGTGAAGAAACCGGAAGAGGTCTCTCTGACCAGGACAGAAAAGAAAGTGATGAACTACCTGTGCCGGGGGATGAGTTCCGGGGAAATCTGCGACCAGCTGCATATCTCCTACAGCGGTCTTAAGTATCACAAGCGGAATATCTACCGGAAAATGGGTGTGAGCACTCTGGCAGAGGCGGTGAGTACAGCAAAAAATATGGGGATAGACTGAGGAAAACAAGAAAAATTTCAGAGATAGGTTTTGACGAAGGTATTTTATCTGTGAAAACCGGATCAAGAAAAAACCCTGTCCGAAAGGACAGGGTTTTTTCTTCGTTTTTGGTGAAAATTATTAAGTAAACACCCGTGAAGAGAGGAATAAAGATGGGTAAATATTAAAATATTGTTACTGAATCAAGTAAGTTTTAAGGATTATTTCAGCAATTAATCATTAACCGGGAATAGGAAATCCTGACCTCGGGGTCAGGTTACAAGGGGGGAGAGGAGATGCTAGGATGATAAAAGCGGGAGTGTCTTTTCTCCCTGTTATATATAAAGAATATCAATGGATTTCATATATTTTTGACGCAGTGGTCAGGCTTAAAGAAGGGAGGAAACGCAAGTGGAATGGCTGAAGAAGATTGTTCAGTACTACCTTGAAAATCACAAAAAATTGGCAAGGTGGAAAAAAATGGTTTCCATCATGGCAATGGTTGTTGTATTCATCACAACCTACGCGCTGATTCTCCCTGCCATTACCGTAGATAACGATTCTGCGACTCCGGATAAAGGAATGTATCTGGACAGCGATGAAGGATGGACAGAGGAATATACGTCCGATCCGGAGGAGGAAGAACCGAAACAAGAGTCGTCCTCTGATTCGAAGAAAGCAGAATGGGTGGAGGAATACCGGTCAGATGGGGA
>CACZOS010000425.1 GCA_902782815.1 uncultured Lachnospiraceae bacterium
CAAGAGTGGTCAACGCTTTGTTCTTCTTCAGATCCAGACTTGATAAAAGATTTCCGGAAACATCCAGACCGATGAGGGCGGTATTTGTCTTCAGGCTGATCTTTTTCAGCTGATTGTCGCGCAGAACAAGGGTTTTCAGCTTCTTATTCCTGGACAGATCGATGGAAGTAAGGGTATTGGAAGCGGCATTAAGTGTTTCCAGTCTGGTATTTTTGACCAGGTTGAGACCGGTCAGCTTATTCCCGTCACAATAAAGAACGGTGAGGGCGGTATTCTTCCTTAATTCCAGGCGGCTTAACTGATTATTTGAACAGATCAGTTCAGTAAGGCCTGTGAAATATTCAATTCCCTGCAGATTATGGATATCTTTATCCACCAGATCAAGGCTCTTGATCTGGGCGATCACCAGTTTTCCGTCCGCGTCGGTGTCATAGGAGGTGAGGGCCTCTCTGAAGTTTTTATCCGGGAAATTCCTTGAATTGATTTCAACAACAGCTTCCGCTGCGCTCGCTGTCCGCGGTAATACCAGGCAAAATGCCAGCATAAGGACAAAGGCAGCAGGAATCATCAAATATCTTCTTACTTTTAACATTGCTTTACACTCCTTCTATATAGATTTGGCGGCAAATCTGTCTGCCGCCGGACCATACTCAGTTTTAACGCAATGCCAAACATTTGTCAAGGAATTTTTTTATAGTATTTATACAAATAACAAATATTAATAATTTTGAAAGAAATCAGGAGAGGTTTTTCACCTTGAATTCTCTTTCCGCTTCTCTCTTCGCGTCCTTCTTGGCGATATCCTGCCGCTTGTCATAAAGCTTCTTGCCCCGTGCAAGTCCGATTTCCACCTTGACCAGGCTTCCTTTAAAATAAACTTTAAGGGGCATGATGGTATAACCCTTTGCCTGAACCTGGGATTCCAGCTTCCTGATCTCGGTCTTGTGCAGGAGGAGTTTTCTGGAACGCAGAGGATCGCGGTTAAAAATATTCCCCTTCTCATAGGGGCTGATGTGCATATGGTGGATAAACACTTCTCCCCGGTTGACGGAGATGAAGGATTCCTTTACACTGCATTTCCCCATGCGCAGGGATTTGACTTCTGTCCCGCATAGTTCAATTCCTGCTTCGTATTTCTCATCGATAAAATAATCATGGTATGCTTTTTTATTGTTGGCTATCAATTTATAGCTGTCTGTTTTAGCCATAAACTATCTCCTCCTATGATTTGGGATAACTGCTGCTGTACAGATTCAGGAGCCGTTCCACTTCATCATCATCGATCCATTCATTGATGAGGGCTCCCCCGTCCCCATCTTCCCAGTCCCCAGAAAATATGGTGGAATCACTGCCGTTCTCATCCACAACTTCCCATTCCTCCATGGATTCCGCCGGATCGTCCTCTGAATAACCGGCAAAGTCGGCAAGAATAAAATCAATATTTCTGGTGGTTTTATCCGCATTCCGGACCTGGACTTCCACCTTCTGACCCAGGGTAAACTCCCTGCCGTTTTCCTTTCCCACCAGTTTATAGCTCTCTTCCTCGAAAAGATAATAGTCATCAAGAAGACTTGCCATGGGGACAAAACCTTCCACGGTATTGATCAGTTCCACAAAGAAACCGCCGGATGTTACTCCGGAAATCACGCCGTCAAATCTTTCACCGAGATGGTCTGCCATGTATTCCACTTTTTTCAGCTTCTCCACATCCCTCTCCGCATCCTGAGCCCTGCGTTCAAGCATGGAAGAGGACTCCGCCACGGAGGGAAGAATCTGCTCAAAATGCTGAAGTCTGTTCTCATTCAGTTTCCCGTGGATACCCTCCTTGATGATCCGATGGATCTGAAGATCGGGATAGCGCCGGATGGGGGAGGTAAAATGGGTATAAAACTGAGTGGACAGGCCAAAATGTCCGGTGTTGACCATAGCATATTTTGCTCTCTGCATCGCACGAAGAGCCAGTCTGCTGATCAGGGCTTCCTCCGGTTCTCCCTCCAGGGAGAAGAGAAGCTTCTGGATCTCCTTGGGATGGAAGATTTCCCTTCCGGTCTTAAGATAATAGCCGAAATTACGGATAAAGACATCCAGTTTTTTTATCCGCTCCGGATCCGGTGATTCATGCACCCGGTAGAGGAAGGGAATTTCCTGCCAGAAATAATCCTCAGCCACCGTCTCATTGGCGATCAGCATGAAATCCTCAATAATGTCTGTGGCTGTATTTCGTTCATAAGGATAAATCTCCAGAGGAGATCCAGACTCATCCAGCACCATCTTGGTTTCCGGAAAATCAAAATCTATGGCTCCCCGTTTTCTTCTCCTGTCCTTAAGGATCCCCGCCGCTTCTTTCATGAGGAAGCAAAGCTCCCGGATAGCCTTATCATCTCCTTCGGGATGGTCTCTTCCCTCCAGAATAGCCTGTACTCCGGTATAACTCATTCTCCGGTCCACCCGGATCAGGGTTTCCGCAATCTCATGATCAATCACATTGCCCTGTGGATCGATGGTCATGATACAGCTTAAGGCCAGACGATCTTCCCCTGCATTAAGGGAGCAGATGCCATTGGACAATTTACGGGGCAGCATGGGAACCACCCGGTCGGCAAGATAAACACTGGTCCCTCTGGCCAAAGCTTCCCCGTCCAGAGCAGACCCTTCGGTCACATAATGGCTGACGTCCGCGATATGCACTCCCAGCAGGTATCCTTCCGGGATCTTTGACAGGGTAACAGCATCATCCAGATCCCTGGCATCCTCACCGTCGATGGTGACAGTCAATAATGACCGCAGATCTTTTCTGTCTTTTACAACGGATCCCGTTACAGTATCCGGAAGTTTTTCTGCCTCACTCAGGACATCCCGGGAAAATTCTTCCTCGATACCGTATCCCACCAGGATGGAACGTACATCAGTGGCCGGATCATCAATGTTTCCCAGAATTCCGGTTATCTCTCCCTCCGGATTCTTCCGGTCCGATCCGAAGTCCGTAATGCGGACCACCACCTTATCATCCTGTCGTGAATGGAGGCTGTTTTTTTCCGTCACAAAAATATCCCTGGAAAAATGAATATCATCCGGGATGACAAATCCGAAATTCTTTTTCTTCTGATAGGTGCCCACAAGAGACCGGATACCTCTTTCCAGGACAGCAAGTACACATCCCTCTGCCCTTTTCCCGGGTATACCTTCCCGTCGGATCTTTATCCTTACCGTATCTTTATGAAGGGCGCCATTGACATATTCTTCCGGGATAAAAACATCTTCGGTAAGTTCAGGTACGGTCACAAAGCCAAAACCCCGGGAATTCCCGGTAAAAACACCCACAAAATCCATGTCATGGACCGCTTTTTTCTTTTTTGCAGATAAACCCTGTTCTTTCATCTTTTTCCTCTTAAGCGGGATGGATAAAAAACAAACCGCCTCATGCGTAGTGAGGCGGTTAAAAATCTCTTACATGAAAACCTTAAGGTTAAGGCCGATCGCGAGTGCGAAGAATAAGACAGCGAGGATAATGGTTGCCCGTTCTAATTTCCCTTCTCTCGTTCTTCCGCGATTCTTGCTGACATAACTGTCAACCTGACCGCTTAAGGATCCAAGTCCGGCTGATTTTCCTTCCTGCATCAGTACGACAATGATCAACGCGATGCACACGAGAATAAATAAAACCGTTAAAATCGTTCTCATCTCTTTCCACACCTCCTCTTCGCACAACTTCCGATATCATAACACATTCGTAAATAAATGACAAGTCTTTCTTCTGATTAATTGCTCTCCTCTTCCTCCGTATCCACGCCCAGATAATCACCGGTACTCTCATGGATTCCGTCGATAAGGTCTGTAAAGATCGGCGCAGAGACGATGGACTGTTCCTTAAGCTGACCGCCTTTTACGTATTTCCCATATTTTTC
>CACZOS010000426.1 GCA_902782815.1 uncultured Lachnospiraceae bacterium
ACGACAGTCGGAGAGGAGACTATTTCCGGAAACGAAGACGGGGAATTCTTAGTCGATATCGTGACAAAGGGAACGGAATCCGCCAGCAAGACAATAAAGGTCCCGGCCTGCTGCCATTACAAAATAGAAGAGGTCTCCTGTTCACTGGACGGAGCGAAGGAGGCTTCAAAAACAAACGATCAGGGCACTATGGAAGCAGATGTCGAGTCTGTATGGCAGAATGCTGTGCTCCATTCCGTGTCGATCAGTAAAGAATATGATGATAATGGCACGGATGTTGATTTCTATACGCCAGACTACACCGATGAAGTGTATTTTGGCATGCTCGTTACCATTTCCGGTGTGCCTGAATGGGTAAGACCACTGGTGTCTGTGGACGGATATTTCACTGACCTGAATAGCGTTACCTCAAATGATACCCGGAGCAGGTTCCTGAACAAGCAGACCGGTTCAATGGAGTCGGCATTTAAAGCTGACGGCAGTGCGAGTATTATTGTCTGGGTTAAAGATGGTGACACGGTTGCAATCAATAATTTACCGCAAGGTGCTTCATATGAGGTGCCTGTAGAACTGTGCTGGACGTCCGGAACCTGGAATTCAGAGCCTTGGAAGGTCTTTGACATTACATATGAGAATCAGAAGGGGACGCTGGAGGATAAAGATGCTGCAGTGTCGGTAATTAATAAACAAAAAGTCGTAAACTATATTTTTACGAAAGAAATCAAGGGTTACAGCAGAAAAGATACTGACGAGGTGTTCTATTACTTATTCGATATCCCTGCTGCTCATACATACACATATGATACCTATACCCTGAAGTATAAGGATCATAATGGAAATACCCATACGGCAAAGCTGGTTCCTAATAGTTATGGAAACTATTATTACTGTCTGCTGCCCATAAAGAACGGAGAGAAGATTTCGATTTCCGTTCCGACATGGGGCTGGTTTGATATGACTCTTTTCGAAGAGTACATGCTAAAAGACGAGTATTGGGGCAAAATGACAGAAGCCGATGTGATCAGGCAGTGGGAAGAGTCAGAAGGTTATACTGCTCCCAGCTGCTTACAGGAGATAAGAGATTCCGGCTATTATAGCCGGGTTGAGAAACGCAATTATGGATCAAGCGCGATTGTTCAGGATATGGAGACCGGTTTTATAAACCATCGGCCGAATATAAACATTGCTATAACTAAAGCATTTCTTGCCAAGACAGGTGATCCGAAAGCAACATTTAAGCTTGCAATATGGGATGGATCGGGAGAAAAGAAGATTCCTCTGTCAGGTCTGGATGTTGGAGTCGGCACGACAGATAAAAATGGTGAAGTTACTTTTGAACTTACGTCCGGGAAAACGGCATTAGCTTCTTTACCTCACGGCTGTTTTTACCGTATCGAAGAACTGGATTCGTCAGATGCTTTTGAACTGCTGTTCCATACGAAAAACGGCACCCGTGTATATGACCGGGTAGATACGGGGCGAGTTATTGCCTATAGTGCGGACCAGTATGTTTATTCAAATATTCAGAAGCGGACTATTGAGTTTAACAAACTGAATGATCTTGGTGAGCATGTGTCCGGCGCTGTTCTTCAGGTACTGGATGATAAGAAAAATGTGCTGGCGGAGTGGACGAGTGGAGATAGCTCAGGGACAGTGGATCTGATACCGAGTATTCCAATATATGGCGCTACACTTCCTCAATTTTATATACTGCACGAGAAAGAAGTGCCGGAAGGATATGTTGCGGCGGAAGATATTAAATTCAGGGTTGTTGTGCAGAATAACAATAATGACACCCTGCTGCTTGTTACGGGGCCGGATGGTAAGGAAAGCCCCTGCGACAGTGTCGATATGGTGGATGTCCGAAAAGGAGGAAATCTCACCATACAGAAAAAATATGATGACAACGGAACGAAGGCAGTCATCAGTAAAAATGCAATGTTCGGTTTCCAGGTACTGATCAAGAATCTTCCTATGACATACAAGAAATGCGGTATGGATATCAGTGAAGCGCTTGTCAAGGACTTTGGAGAATACACCGCAGTTGACTGGGTTAAGTACGCCGATCGCTATATGACTGAAACAAAGATTTCTCATATAGGAGAAGATCCGGACAGCATATATGGGAATTATTTCAAAAATGAGCAGAATAAAAATACATGCTATACCAGTTTTATTGTGTGGCTCAAACCGGATGAGACTTTTACAGTGTATGACCTGCCCGTTGGTGCAGAATATGAGGTGAGAGAAGTTGCCAATACTATCGGTAATTATGAGCCTGGCTCTCATGTTTATCAGTTTGATGTTAATTACAGCGAAAACAGTGCAGGGGAAGCAACAGAGGATGATATCACTGTTACGGTAACGAATGTACTCCGCACGATAGATTTGAAGCTTTCTAAAGAAGTATTTGGCTACGACGATGGTAGAATCCTCTATTTTATTTACAGAGCGACGGATGGAATCCTTTATGATACCGCAAACCAGACATTTACTGACAGAGATGGTGTAGAGAGAAGCTTTGTTCGTTTAGAACGTGAAGGACGTACTGGTATTACATATGGATTGATTCCATTCCGCCCTGAAGACGGAGAACTGGTGATTAAGCTGCCCATTACGGTGCACTGGCAGTACGATGAGTATGTTCCCAGGCTTGACGCAGATATGTCTCGATATTCGTATGAGGATTTGCTGAATGCTGTTCTTAAAGAATATCAAGGCATGCCTGAAATGCTCGCACACGGATTCGGAGTTGAAGACACAGGCAGCACATTACTTTACTGGCCTACAGCATCAGGAGGGAACAGGGACAAAGACTTTGTTCTGGTTTACAAAAATGTCAGCCGGGAGATTTTATTCCAGAAGACGGATAAGAACGGCAAACCTATTTCCGGTGCACATATGCAGATTCTTGATAAGGACACCGAAGAGGTGCTCCATGAGTGGGTATCGGATAAAGATAAGCCTTATATCTGGAATTTAGCCCGCAGCATGGACGACACTTTTAGATGGAAACCGG
>CACZOS010000427.1 GCA_902782815.1 uncultured Lachnospiraceae bacterium
CATCTGCTGGGTGCTTGCGGCGCCCCTCGCTGCGGTTCTCTGCGCATTTCCTGTGGTTTATATGACAAAGAAACGCAAGGGACCGGGGGTGTTTGGCCTGATCGGTGTGATCTGGTGTGCCATCACCATCGTCATCGGCATCAGGATGTCCTTTGCCGGTCTGGTCATCGCAGTGATCGCCATTATCGTGTCGGAGCTGATCCGCAGGATCCTGGGATACGGTTCAAAGGAGGGAATCTGCTTCGGTTACGGTGCGGCTGCCCTGCTGCCCTTCTCCCATCAGGTTTACCTCTGGACGGATACCACGGACTATATGAATACCCTGACTTCCCTGGTGGGGGAAAAGTATACCGATCATCTTGGCGGCTTCGCCACGGAGATCGTACTTTTCCTGATCATCATCGGGACTGTGGCGGCCGGCTACTTTGGTGCCCGCCTTGCCATAAACCATATCAATCTGGATAAAAAGGGCCCGGAAAAGGCCTGATAAATACTTATTATTACGGACAGAGGGCAAGAAAACTTCATTGACTTTCCCTCTGTTTAAAATTATTATTAAAGTAGGTTTTTATCTATTATTGACAGTTAAGATACAGTGTTGGGAGGGTACAGATTCATGAGTAAGATTGCTTTTACCGGTATACCGAACGCCAGGGATTTGGGCGGGATACAGACTGCGGACGGCCGCGAGATCAGAAAGAAACGCCTCATCAAGAGCGGATGCATCAGCGGAGCCACGGAGGAGGATATCGATCTTTTACTGAATAAATATAAAGTGAAGCTGATCATCGATCTCCGTACCGATACAGAGAGGAAGGCTATTCCCGAGATCTGTGTTGAGAAGGATGTGACCTTTGTCTGGAATCCCCTCTATATGGAGAACATCCAGGGACTTCTTTTCACAAAGACTGACAGAGAGGTCATCGAGAATCACCTGGAAGCCCTGTTTATCCTTAACAAACAGGCTGACGAGACCACGGGGTATGCCATGGAGGCAGTCCGTAAGATGATCAAGGCCCCGGATTTTGATGCGGATCAGTATATGGCCTGCATGTACCGGAAATTCATCAATAACCAGATCATCCAGAAGCAGATCAAACAGTTCTTCGGTATGCTGATGAATAAGAGAGGCGGCTCTATCCTGTGGCACTGCTCTGCGGGTATGGACCGTACCGGCATGCTGGCAGCTTTGCTGATGTATGCCCTTGGGGTACCTAAGGAGAGGATCATCGCTGATTATGTTCAGGCTTCCGAGTCCTCACAGGATGCGGTGGACCTGATCATCGAGAAGCTCTTCCCCACATCCGAAGCCTGCTGGTGTGAATATCGTGAGCAGGCGAAGAAGCTCTTCGCAGGCAGGGAGTGTTATATCCGCTCCTTCTTCGATGCTATCGAGGAGGATTACGTGAGCGTTGATAATTATCTGCAGAAGGCACTGGAGCTTCATGTGGATAATCTGGTGAGATTGAGAACCCTCTATCTGACCGATCCGGATGACTGAAGATAAAAATCATATGATACTTGGCCGGCAGGTTTATCCTGCCGGTTTTTTTCACCAGACAGTATTACGGCATGAAGGAGAAATCTTATGAGTACGGTTTCCAGAGAGGAATTATTCGGTAAAGGACCCATCGGGACCCTGATGTTAAAATTTGCGGTGCCCAGCATTATCGCCATGCTGGTCAGTGCCCTGTACAATATCGTGGACCAGGTGTTTATCGGCAGATATGTGGGAACCCTGGGCAATGCGGCCACCAACATCGCTTTTCCTCTCGCTATGTCCTGCACTGCCATCGGCCTCCTTTTCGGCATCGGCGGAGCGGCCAACTTCAATCTGAGTATGGGGCGGCGTGAGTACGAGAAGGCCCCCTATTTCATCGGAAATGCCCTGGTCATGCTGGTGAGCCTGGGAACACTTCTCTTTCTGATCACGGAAGTTATCCTTCAGCCCATGCTTCTCTTTTTCGGGTCTCCGGCGGATGTTCTGCCTTATGCGGTGGAATATGTGCGGATCGTGGCCTTCGGTTTTCCTTTTCTGGTCCTCACCATAGGCGGAGGGCACCTGATCCGGGCTGACGGAAGTCCCAACATGACCATGATCTGTTCCCTGTCGGGTGCCGTCATCAATGTGTTTCTGGATGCCCTTTTTGTCATCGGTTTCCGGTGGGGGATGTCGGGAGCGGCCCTGGCTACTGTGGCCGGGCAGATCTTTTCCGGCTGTCTTGTCCTTTTTTACATGAAGGGGTTTAAGACCAGGCCTCTTCTGAGGAAACATCTGGTTCCCCGGCTTCCGGTGATCCTGCAGACTGCTTCTCTGGGGGTGGCTTCCTGTGTGAATCAGATTGCCATGATGGTGACCCAGATCATCCTGAACAATTCCCTGAAATACTATGGTGCCCTGTCCGTTTACGGAGAATCCATACCCATTGCCTGTGCGGGCATTGTTATGAAGGTCAACCAGGTATTTTTCTCTGTGGTCATCGGGATCGCCCAGGGATCCCAGCCCATTGAAAGCTTCAATTATGGGGCCAGGCAGTACAAGAGGGTTAAAGATACTTATATGCTTGCGGTGGAGTCGGCTTTTGTGGTTTCCCTTGCCGCCTTCCTCATGTTCCAGTTTGCTCCGGGATGGCTCCTGGGGCTCTTCGGCCATGGAAGTGAGCTTTATTTCGAATTTGGAACCAGGTTTTTCCGAACCTTTTTATTCTGTACCTGGTTGAACTGTATCCAGCCGGCCACCTCCCAGTTCTTTGCCTCTGTGGGCAAGCCTCTCCGGGGTATGTTCGTTTCCCTCACCAGGCAGATTCTCTTCCTGGTGCCCTTGATCCTGATCCTTCCTCTCATGCTGGGGATAGAGGGTATCCTTTATTCCGGTCCGGTGGCGGACCTGCTGTCCGCCATTGTGGCAGTAATTATGGTGAGACAGGAGTTTAAAGATATGACCCGGCTGGAAAAAATCGAACATCCGGTCGGGGAATGATTGTAAGTTATTACCATTTATTATCATAACATGACTACCAGTTCATCCTCTTTTATAGTGAAATATTACAAAATTATTAAAAACTATTAACAAGTTGACATTTTAATGATATAATTACTTCATAATTGACAGAAAAATCATTTTTGGAACCTGTTTAAGGACCAAGGAGGTAATTATGTTAAGGTTAAAATGGAAAACATTCGGGATGATCATGATGATTTGTATGATGATCATGGGCAGTTTCCCGGTACAGATTTACGCACAGGGAGCAGCCCCGGCGACCACCACAGCGGCTCCCAAAACCACGACAGCAGTCACTTCTGCCTCTGCGGGCAGTATTAACCCGGCGCTTCTTCCTCAGGTGGACATTGTAAAAACAGAGATTGTCATCAAGAAGAAGAAAAAGAAACAGCTGGAATTCAATGTAAAGAATACCACCAAGGACAATATTGTCTGGACTTCTTCCAACAACAAGATCGCCACGGTCAATAACAAGGGCGTGGTGAAGGCCAAGGGCGGCGGAGACTGTATCATCACCGCTACGGTCAAGGGTACTGACATTTGCGATACCATTCTGGTGACGTCAAAGAACTATTACACCATGCGGGTCAAGACCACCGGATACTGTAACTGCAGAAGATGTGCCGGACCCTGGGCAGGCTGTCGTACTGCCAGCGGAAAACGGCCCAGGGCCAACCATACTATCGCGGTGGACAGAAGGGTCATCCGGCTGGGAACCAAGGTTAAGATCGGTAAGATCACCTATGTTGCGGAGGATACCGGCAGCGGAGTCAGAGGCCGCATGATAGATATCTATTACAAGAGCCACAGGAAAGCATCCCGCCATGGTGTAAAATGGCGTACAGCCAAGATTTATTATTAAGATGGATAATACATCCGGGACAAAAAGACTGATCCGTGACCGGGCCATCAATGCCAGGGACAGCCTGTCTTCCGGACAGCGAAGAGAAGGGTCCCGACGGATCGTGGAACGAATTCTGGATATGCCGGAGTATAAAAAGGCAAAGACTGTCATGCTTTACCGGGCAGTCCGGGGGGAAGCGGATCCCGCCGGATTGGCATCCGGGGACCGGGCTGCGGGGAAACGGCTGGTTTATCCCCGGTGTCTGGATAAAGAAAAGATGATTGCTCTGGAACCCTTTTCGGAAAAAGGCTGGAGCCGGGGATGCTTCGGAATTCCGGAACCCCTTCCGGAGGAATCGGCTGAGGTTGATCCGGGAGAGATCGATCTGGTGATCTGCCCTTGTGCCTCCTTTGATGAGGAAGGAACCCGCCTGGGAATGGGAGCGGGCTATTATGACCGCTTTCTGGCCGGATGCGGCAATGCATTTATCCTGGCCATTGCCTTTGAAGCCCAGAAGGCAGACCATATCCCGTCAGATCCCTGGGACCATCCCATGAATATGGTCTGCACGGAAGAAAAGACTTACCGTTTTTGATGAAGAAGATAAGGAGACAGCGGAATTCTGCGGAATATCCGCTGTTTTTTCTATCAATTTTTTGGTATAATGACAGAAATAACAGGAAAAGGGAGGAGACGGAGGATGAAGAAAAGATGGACCGTGCTGCTGGTGGTTTTATGCCTGGCCTGGATCACCGCCTGTGGAAGCAGCGGAAATGTCCCTGCCGGTGACGGGGAATCCACGGGTGATTCCACTTCAGTGGAGTCTCAGACAGAAGAAACCCGGGAGGCTGATGAAGATTTCAGCCCGGAAGACGATAGTCTGCAGGAGATAGAGGGACTGAAAGTTGCTCTGCCTGATGACCAATGGCGGGGAGATTACAGTGATTTTTATCAAAGCTGGAATCTGTATAAAGAGGGCTGCTATGACAGTTTAAATCCCACCATGCAGATTTTTCCTGAGAATCTGAAGGCGGAAGAAGCTCTGCTGGCTTCGAAGAGTATGTCCTCCTCCATGTCTGAATCAGTATATACAGACTACGATTATGAAGTAGATGGGGTCACCTGCCCGGCCTATGAGCAGTATACCGAACAATATGATAAGAAGGTGCTTAAGATTTTCTATCCCCTGGATTCGGGAAGGAGCTTACGGATCAATCTCTATGTGAGCAAGGGGGGCCAGGAGTGGATCGATCCGGAATCGGATGAGATTAAA
>CACZOS010000428.1 GCA_902782815.1 uncultured Lachnospiraceae bacterium
CCCGGTGCTATCCGGGAATCCGGCGCGGATATCGTGACCTACGGTGCGCCGACCCTGCCGGGAGCCATGCTTTGTCTGGGTTACTTTGAGGATGACACCCCTATACTGGGCCTTCCCGGCTGTGTAATGTATGCCGGGGCGACGGTATTTGATCTTATTCTTCCCCGGATCGCAGCCGGAGTGAAGATCAGAAAGAAGGATATTATCAAAATGGGACACGGAGGCCTTTGCCTTGGATGCAAAGAATGCTCTTACCCCCATTGTCCCTTCGGGAAAGGAATCTGAACATGAAAAAAGAAGGAAAAATATCCATATGGGAAGCAATGGATCTGGTTTGCCGGGATCTGCCTGTCATGGCTGAAGAGGAAGTTTCTCTTACGGAAAGTCTGGGAAGGGTTCTGTCCCGGGATGTTTTCACCCTTATATCTCAGCCGCCTTTTCCCCGGTCCGCCATGGACGGATATGCCCTGAAGGCGGAAGAAACCATGGAGGCATCAGAGGCCTCACCGAAGCTCTTTAAACTGGTGGGATGTCAGTATGCGGGAGATTCTTATTTCCGGGAACTGAAAGCCGGAGAGGCTCTGCGGATCATGACCGGTGCAGCCATCCCTGAAGGCGCTGATGCGGTGGTCCGCCAGGAGGATACTGTTGAGGATGACGGCCAAGTGACCGTCCTAAGGGCAGTCGAAGCCTGGCAGAATTATTGTCCCGTGGGGGAAGACTTTTCCTCCGGTGAATGTCTGGCAAGGGCAGGAGACAGGGTGGATGCCTTTCTTATCTCGGCAGCAGCGGCGGCAGGGGTGGACAGGTTTAATGTGAGAACTCTTCCAAGAGTAAGTATCCTGACCACAGGCGATGAGATCCAGGAGCCGGGAACGGAACTAAAAGAGGGAAAAATCTATAATTCTCACACAGTTCTCTTTATGGCCAGGCTCAGGCAGATGGGCTGCCGGCCGGCTATTGTGGACTCGGTGGGAGATGATGATGAATTTATACGGGATAAGATCAGCGAGGCCGCCGGATGCAGTGATCTGATCATTACCACAGGCGGTGTTTCCGTAGGGCTTAAGGATTGCCTTCCCAGGGTGATGGAGAAGCTGAAGGCCCGGATCGTATTTCACGGGATAGCCGTCAAACCGGGGATGCCAACCATGTTTTCCCTGTATAATGATGTGCCTGTGCTCTCCTTATCCGGTAATCCTTATTCAGCTTCCGCCATCTTCGAACTCCTGGTTCAGCCTATGATAAAAAAAATGACCCTTGGCAGACAGGATGTTTTGAAAAAAGTTGAGGGAAAATCGTCAGACCGCTATAAAAAGAATCCTGGCCCCACACGATTTCTTCGTGGTTATTATGAGGACGGTCAGATATCCTTCGGAAATGATCAGAGAAACGGCCAGACCAGAGCCGGGATCGGGTCTAACTGTCTGATCTGTCTGGAGGAGGGAAGAGGGCCGGTGGCAGTGGGAGAGCCTTTGACGGCCTATCTCCTTTACTGTTACGGCCTGGGGACATAACACTATGATCGATCAATATCAAAGAAATATAGACTATATGCGGATATCGATCACAGACCGGTGTAATCTTCGCTGCAGATACTGTATGCCCGAGAACATTTCCCTGATGCCTATGGAGAATATCCTCCGGTATGAAGAGATCCTTGAGGTATGTGAACAGGCGGTCAGACTGGGCATCCGAAAATATAAGATTACCGGCGGTGAACCCCTGGTACGTCTCGGATGCATTGACCTGATCCGTCGCCTGAAAGCATTGGAAGGGGTAGAACAGGTGACTCTGACCACGAATGGCCTTCTTTTGTCAGATTATCTGGAACCTCTAAGGGAATACGGCATTGACGGGATAAACATCAGTCTGGATACCCTGGATCCGGTAAAATACAAGGCCATCACCGGCTTCGATAAACTGGAACCGGTCATGGCAGCCTTGAAAAGGGCAGTGGATCTGGGAATAAAGATCAAGATCAATGCTGTCCTCCAGAAGGGGATAAATGAGGAGGACTGGGAAGATCTGCTGGAGCTGGCCCGGGAGATGCCGGTGGATGTCCGTTTTATTGAACTGATGCCCATCGGTATGGGAAGAGGGATGGATACCGTATCCAATCTACTTCTGCTGGACAGAATACAGGAGATATACCCTGACCTGATACGGGATCCGGTTATTCATGGAAACGGACCGGCAGTCTACTACCGGATTCCTGGTTTTTCCGGGAGCCTGGGTCTGATCAGTGCTCTCCATGGAAAATTCTGTTCTTCCTGCAACAGGATCCGGCTGACTTCCACCGGGGACCTTAAACCCTGTTTATGCTATCAGGAAAGCATTCCTCTGCGGCAGGTCCTGCGGGAAGGAAAGAAAGAGGAAATCAGAGATCTTCTTATCCGTGCAGTAAAAAGAAAACCCCTCATGCATCATTTTGAAGATGAACATGCAGTGACCGAACAGAAGAAGATGGCCCAGATCGGAGGTTGAAAATGAGCAGGATTCTTGGAATATGTATCAGTGAAAAAAGAGGAACACAGAAACATCCGGTTGCCGAGGCGGAGATAAGGCAGGGCTGGGGGATAGAAGGAGACGCCCATGGGGGAGACTGGCACAGACAGATCAGCCTGCTTTCCTATGAGAAGATTGAGGAATTCCGGGCAAAAGGCGCCCGGGTTGATTTTGGTGCCTTCGGGGAAAATCTTATCGTGGAAGGTGTGGATTTTTCCTCCCTTCCGGTGGGGACCCGGTTCTGTATCGGCCAGGTCATGCTTGAACTTACCCAGATCGGTAAAGAATGCCACAGCCACTGTCCCATCTATCATAAAATGGGGGACTGTATCATGCCCAGGGAAGGTGTTTTTTCCAGGGTTTTATCCGGCGGACGGATAAAACAGGGTGATGAGATGGAAATTATCCTTCCTGAAAAAAACCGTCCTTTCACTTCCGCGGTCATCACCTTGTCCGACAAGGGAGCCGCCGGGGAGAGGGTAGATAAAAGTGGTCCCCGGGTTGCGGAAATGGTTACGGAAGCAGGATATAAGGTGGAGGAAAGTCTTTTGCTGCCGGATGATAAGAACAGGCTGAAAAAGGAACTCATCCGCCTGTCTGACCAAAGGCAGATCAATGTCATTTTCACCACAGGAGGAACCGGCTTTTCCCCCCGGGACATTACTCCCGAAGCCACCTTGGAAGTCTGTGATCGGATGGCAAACGGAATTGCCAATGCCATCCTTTACCATTCCCTTTCCATCACTCCCAGGGCCATGCTCAGCAGGGCGGTATCAGGGATAAGGGGAAAAACTCTGATCATTAACCTGCCGGGCAGTCCCAAAGCCGTCGGTGAGGCCCTGGAATATATCCTGCCTGCTCTGGATCACGGTCTGGGGATTCTAAGGGAGACAGAAGGAGAATGTGGAGGAAGCTGATAACAACAATTATCAGTTAATACATGAAATAATAAAGGGAGGCAAAAATGATTAAAAAGATTACCACAATATTATTAGGGATATGTATGATCCTGGTACTTTCCTCCTGCGGGGGAGGTTCCGGCGATTCCGAAAAAGCGACCGAGGCACCGAAAAAAGTGACTGTAACAATCTTTGCCGCCAAGAGTCTCAACGGGGTGGTGGATGAACTGATCGCTGCCTATGAGGAGGAAAACCCGGAAGCGGAGATCGTGGCTAACTATGACAGCTCCGGAACCCTTATGGAGCAGATCAAGGAAGGGGCGGACTGCGATATTTTCTTTTCCGCTGCGCAAAAGCAGATGGACACCCTGGAGGAGGCCGGTCTTGTGGTGGAAGGTACAAGGAAAAATGTGGTGAACAACCAGGTATGCGTAGTGACCTGCAAAGACAGTGGTACTAAGGTTACCGGCCTTGCCAATCTGGCGGATGCCGCCAGCCTGGCTCTGGCTGACGGAAGTGTTCCGGTGGGAAAATACACCCGCCAGGCCCTGGTGAATGCCGGTATTCTTTCTCCGGCAGAGGATGTGAGCCTGATCACTACCCAGGAAGTGTCCGATGCCCTGGGAGGGATCGAAATCAATGAATGCGCCAATGTGGGAGCAGTAACGGCAGCAGTCGCCGAAGGTTCCAATGAAGTGGGCACGGTATACAAATCCGATACCTACGGGATGGAAGATAGGTTGGAGATCCTTGAGGTCGTCAGTTATGATCTGACCGGAAATGTGATCTATCCCATTGCCCGGATCAGCAATGACCAGGCAGATGAGTCCCGGGATACTCTGGCAAAGGATTTTATCCGCTTTCTTACGTCAGACACGGCAAAAACTTTCTATGAAAAGTATTACATGGATACAAATGTTGAATAATTGATGCTCATATGGATCGGGATCAGTTTTATGATCCCTTTCTCTTTTTCAAGGAGAGATAGCGTATGATGGAAATACTGAATAGTCTGGACTGGAGTCCCCTGATCATTTCCCTGAAAACCGGTGTGGTAGCCACGGTGATCTCCTTTTTCCTGGGCATATACTGTGCAGCCAGGGTTATGAAGACAGGACCTAAAGGAAAATCATTTCTGGACGGGATACTGACCCTTCCTCTGGTGCTGCCTCCCACAGTGGCCGGTTTTTTCCTTCTCCTCCTTTTCAGCAGGAGAAGGCCTGTTGGTACATTTCTTTACGAACAATTCGGAATCAGGGTAGTGCAGACCTGGCTGGGATGTATTATCGCCGCTGTGGTGATTTCCTTCCCTCTCATGTACAGGAATGCCAGGGCCGCCTTTGAACAGGTGGATATCAACCTGATCCATGCGGGAAGAACCCTGGGCATGAGTGAGATGAGTATCTTCTGGAGAGTGGTCCTGCCCACAGCAGGCCCGGGAGTGATTTCCGGAACGGTCCTTACCTTTGCCAGGGCTATGGGAGAATACGGAGCTACATCCATGCTGGCCGGAAATATACCCGGAAGGACCGGGACCATATCACAGCGAATTGCCATGGTCCTCCAGGACGGAGACTATGTCACTGCCGGAATCTGGGCTGTTATTGTCATGGCTATTGCTTTTGTTGTCATATTTTTTATGAATTACCTTACCCAGGGCAGGAACAGACGGCTTAATAAGTGGTAGGAGGTGCCCATGTCCATTCAGATTGAAATCAAAAAAAAGCTGGGTAACTTTTTCCTGGATATCGATTTCCGCTCAGAATCACGGAGGATCGGTATCCTGGGCAGGTCGGGTTCCGGAAAGAGCATGACATTAAAATGTATAGCAGGGATCGAATGCCCGGATCAGGGGATCATCCGGCTGGATGACCGCTTACTCTTTGATGGAGGGAAAAAGATCAATCCCCGGCCCCGGAAGAGAAATGTGGGTTACCTCTTCCAAAACTATGCCCTCTTTCCCACCATGACCGTAAGGGAGAATATCGGAGTCGGAATCAAAGAAAAAAAGGCAGTAAAGAACGAAATTGTGGATTCCTTTATCCGCAAATTTGAACTGGAGGGTCTGGAAAGCAGACTTCCCGCGGAACTGTCCGGCGGACAGCAGCAGAGAGTGGCGCTGGCAAGGATCCTGGCCTATGAACCTGATGCCATCCTGCTGGATGAACCCTTCTCCGCCCTGGATATCCATCTTAAGGACCGGCTGCAGCATGAACTGCTTGAACTCCTTAAGGATTACTCAGGGACAGTCATCATGGTTTCGCACAGCCGGGATGAAATCTACCGGTTCAGCCAGGAGGTTCTGGTCATTGACCGGGGTCATTCCATATGTCATGGTAATAAAGAAGAAATATTTACGCGGCCTTTACGGAAGGAAGCTGCCGGGATAACGGGCTGCAAAAATATTGTCAGGGCGGAAAGGAGGGATGATCATACCCTCTACATACCCGATTGGGATCTGCTCCTCCATCTTGATCAGATCATTCCCGATAACACGGCATGGATGGGGATACGTGCCCATGATTTCTCTCCGGTCTGGGGAGATAGGGAGAAAAATTCCCTGCCTGTTCTGGAGGCCAGGATCGAC
>CACZOS010000429.1 GCA_902782815.1 uncultured Lachnospiraceae bacterium
GAACTCTGCACACAGCTTAGAAAAGAAACAGAGGATTCAGTCAGCAGGACCCTGGATCTCCTTGGTAATACACCCGTATCCATTGACTATACTGCCGTGGATTGTCCTCTGGAACTGGCTTTATATCTTTCTGATCATGGTTTTGTGGTCGAATCTGTCTTCATCGATGTATTCACGGAAAGAGAGGAGATTTTCAATCTGCTTAGAGAAACACTTCCGGACCTGAAAATATACCAGACAGCCGGATGGAATATCCGGCAGATGGAAAGAGACCATGAGGGAAAGATCCTCTGCATCGGACAAAAGAGCGCCTATTTCCATAATTCCGATTATTTTGTCAACCTGGTGGAAAACGCAGGACTTTACGGCTATAGAGGTATACAGGCTCTGATGGAAATGATCCGGGAAGCGTTTACCGAAAAAAAACCCATGAGGGACCTGGTGCAGATCAAAGGATGGGGGTGCAGCTGTTCATGAGAAACTATCAGACCCATGTTTTTACTTCCACTTATACTGCCGATGTGTCCGGAGTATGTTCCGCCATGTATGAACTGGGAGGGATGTCCGTTATCCACGATCCCTCCGGCTGTAATTCCACCTATTCCACCCACGATGAACCCCGTTGGTATGAAGGGAACAGCCTCATGTTTGTCTCGGGACTTGACGAGATGACCGCCCTGCTGGGAGACGACCGGGTGATCATCGAGGATATCGTGGCAGCGGCGAAGGATCTCAATCCCCGCTTTATCACCCTCTGCGGAGGGGCTATGCCCCACATCATTGCCTTTGACTATCCCGGAGTCGCCCGTCTGATCGAAAAAAAATGTGGCATACCTGTAATCCCCGTGGCTACCGATGGTCTGAAATCCTATGTCAGTGGTGTGGGAAAAGCCATGACTGCCTGGATCAAGCGCTTTGCCGATCCGGAAGAAAGGTCAGCAGACCTGTCAGTAAACCTGCTGGGGGTTACCCCCCTGGATTTCTCCGTCAACGGAAATGCGGAGGCGATGAGAAAGGTTTTCGAAGAAGCCGGGATACCCGTCAACTGCTGTGGGATCATGGGTGAAGATTTCGACAGTCTGTCTCATCTTTACAGGGCCTCGGTAAATGTGGTGGTCTCCTCCGCAGGAAGAAGACCTGCCCGGTATATGGAACGGATGGCCGGCATCCCCAGGGTGGAGGGCATTCCCATGGGTAAAGAGATGGCGGAAAAAGCGGTAAATGCGGTAAAAAAGGCCCATGATACCCGGAAAAGCGTCACTCTGTGGCAGGATGAAAACGGGGATAAATGGGAGATCTCTCCCGGACAGATCCTGGTTGTGGGGGAGGAAGTCTTCTCCAAAACCCTTGCTTCTGCCATAAACATGCTGCCGGAGGAAAAACGGTCCGGTCTTTCTGCCACAGCCTTATGGCCTGACGTGGATGAAGGGTTCCCGGAACCGGAACTGATCACAGCCCTTAACCGGGCCGGGGTCGTTGTCGGTGATCCTCTGTTTAAGGTGGTTCTGAAAGGCAGGAAGGACATCCGCTTTGTTTCTTTGCCCCATGAAGCTTATTCCGGCAGGATTTTCCGGGACCAGATCCCGGTCTTTGCCGGTTCGGAGTTTAACCTTGAATCGTTCATACGAAATGCATGATACAACCACTCTAATATCCGGTCCGAGATAAAAAGGAGAAACGATATGATCAATCCCCGGCACCTTGCCTTTGTACAGGAAGTCGTCAACAATTCACCCTATTTTCAGCTGCTGAAAATGAGGGTGGTAAAGATGGAACCCGGACGGGCCGAATCAGAGCTTGACTATGACAAGTCGGGCCAGCATGCTTTCGGTGGCATTCACGGAGGAGTCTATGCCTCCCTGATCGATTCTGCCACCTACTGGGCAGCCTACTGTGATCTGCCCGAAGATAAGGGGGCAACCTCCATAGACCTTCAGGTCAATTTTATCTCCATGACAAGACCGGGCAGACTTCATGCCGTGGGCAGGGTGATCCATCAGGGAAAGAGTACCTGTCTCTGCAAGGCTTCAGTTTATGACGCGAAGGGGAGACTCCTGGCGGAGGGTACCTCCAAACTGTTGATCCTTGAAGGGAAACAGTCTTTAAAACAGCTTATGGAGAATACGGGGATAGCGGGACTGCCGCCGAAATACACAGATCAATGATATGTCTGGTTTACCTGATGACAATCCTGTAAATCCGGCTGATGATAAAATCTTGACATTGCCACTGTAAATATATTATTATACATAAAGTCATAGAGCCTTTATCTTCCAAAAAGGAGGACCAATCATTAAATATCTGCGTCATCATGATAAAGACCAAAGTCTGTAATATCCTGCTTTGGTTTTTACTATGTGCGGATATAGCGCCCGGACTGCCGGAGGCAGTTGACGAGGACCCGGTTTATCGAAAGATTCGGCGGATGGCCGGGAGGCTTGATACGGCCTTTAACCAATGGGAAAAACCAGCCCGTGAGGACTGAACAGATCCATTCGGTATCCTCTATGATAAAAAGGAAAAAAGGAGGATCTGAACAATGTATAAGATCGTTGATCTTTACGATTTGGATCATACACTGGCGGCAGATTATCTCGCCCGGTTCACCTATCCCTGGGAAGCCCTTAAGGGCATCAAGGATTTTATCCTTACCCTGGGACCCACCCTGGATCCGGAGGAATATGATGAGGTAAGCCCCAATGTATGGGTTCACAAGACAGCAACCGTATTTCCCACCGCCTATCTGGGGGCACCATGTATCATCGGACCGGGAACTGAGGTCCGTCACGGCGCTTTCATCCGGAGTTCTGCTCTCGTTGGGGCAGACTGCGTTGTCGGTAATTCAGTAGAATTGAAAAACGTGATTCTTTTTGATCATGTCCAGACTCCCCACTATAATTATGTGGGTGATTCCATCCTGGGTTATTACAGCCATATGGGTGCAGGTTCCATCACCTCCAATGTCAAGTCAGACAAAAAGCTGGTCGTTGTCCATTCCGGTAAAGAAGCGATGGAAACCGGGATCAAGAAGTTTGGCGCCATGCTGGGTGATCATGTGGAAGTGGGCTGCAATGCGGTCCTTAATCCCGGAACCGTGATCGGAAGGGATTCCAGAGTCTACCCCACCAGCTGTGTAAGGGGAGTGGTTCCCGCTTTATCCATCTGGAAGAATGACGGGTCAGTTATACAGATCAAGGAGGATCGTTAATCATGGGAAAATATTTCGGAACCGACGGTTTCCGCGGTGAGGCAAATGTAACCTTAAACGCCTTAAAGGCATTCCAGATCGGCCGTTACCTGGGATGGTACTACGGCCAGAAGCATGAGGACGGGAAGGCAAAGATCGCCATCGGCAAGGATACCCGCCGTTCCAGCTATATGCTTGAGGATGCCATCTGTGCAGGACTTACCTCATCCGGTGCCGATGCCTATCTTCTTCATGTCACCACAACACCCTCTGTATCTTTCGTAGTAAGGACTGAGGAATTTGACTGTGGCATCATGATCTCCGCGTCCCACAATCCTTTCTATGACAACGGGATCAAGATCATGCGGGCCAACGGACAGAAGATCGAGGCAGAGATCGAAGAGAAAATCGAAGAATACATGGACGGGTTGATTGAGGAGCTGCCCTACGCCCAGAGGGAAAAAATCGGCTGCACCATCGACTATTCAGCAGGAAGAAACCGTTATGTGGGTTACCTGATGACCATTCCCACCCGTTCATTCAAAAATAAACGGGTAGGTCTGGACTGCTCCAACGGAAGCGCTTCCGCCATCGCCAAGTCCGTATTTGAGGC
>CACZOS010000430.1 GCA_902782815.1 uncultured Lachnospiraceae bacterium
ATCTTTTGATGTCATGACGAACCAACAACTCCTTCCTGAGATCATTCAGTAAGAAAAAACTAACTCTATGTGTATTTTTACGATATCATCCGATCTATTTCCCGTCAATGCAAGAAAATGCCTTTTTTATGCGAATATCTTCACCATATATGTGGAGAATGGTATAAAATTGTATCAGTCTGGAGGAAATTCTCTCCGAATAAGTCCTGCTGATCTCCTTGAGGGAAAAATTGGTATTGATTATGGTGGACTTTTTTCTGAGGATCCGCTCATTGATGCAAAGGAACAACTGGGAGTTGACAAAGGCATTATTCACCTCGGTACCCAGGTCATCGATGATCAGAAGGTCGGTCTCCCGGATATTATCCATGATCCTGCCTTCCGGATCACGGCCGAAAGCGTGATCAGCAAGCTGGTCAAAGAGCTGGTAGGAAGGAAGATAGATGACACTCTTCCCTGCTTTGATCAGCTCCGCGGCTATACAGGCAGACAGAAAGCTTTTCCCCACTCCGGAGTGGCCGTGAATGAGCAGATTTCTGCCCGGCTGCCGGTCAAAATCCCGGATAAATGCATATACTCCGTCCAGAATATTCTTCATGTTATCCCGGGGTGACAGTTTTTTCCCTTTGGGGACCTCCGTGGAATACCAGTCCATACGGAAGGTACCAAAATTCTGTTCCATGATTTCCGTGGTCAGATTGGATTGTCCGGCCAGGAGTTTTTTTATCCTCTCCTCAAAACAGACACATTTTCTGTCTTCCACATAACCCGTGTCCTTACAGTGGGAACAGCAGAAAACAGGATCCAGATAGTCCGGTGAATAACCGTTACCGGTCAGCAACTCTCTCTTCTTCCGGACCAGCTGATCTATCCTTGCATGGAGAGCTTCCCTCTGATCTTGATCGGGCTGAAAAAGCATCCTTTTAGCAACCCCCATGGATTCCGAGGCAATGGTCTCGTCAATCTCACGGATATCGGGAATCAAACTGTAGATCTCTGTCTGCCTGTCCAGTTCCAGCTGATAATTGGCCTGACGTATCCTGTCATATTCATTCATGATTTCCCGATAGTCTGCGGGTTTTAAGGTCAATCCGGACCCCTCCTTCTATCTTGGTTGTTCTCCCGAACGTTTCAGATCAAGAAGACGGGCTTCCAGATCGTCATAATCGTAAACACGCTGCTCAAAGCGATGGAAGGCATTGTCAGCCGGTCTTCTGATTCTTCCTTCCGTGGAATTTGCAGGAGCTTTTTTCAACTGATGGTTCTCGTCCAGGCTTTTTACATCTGCCATGGTGCGGACACCGGATTTTTTCCAGGATTCCAGGATCCGGTTGGCGTAAGGGAAACTGGCCTGATGGGTCTGGAGCATGGTTCGGTTGCACGCTTCCAGCAGGATATCTGTGTCAAATCCCATATCGTTCCAGCTTTTGATAAAGTCAAGTTCGGAAGGGGCGGGGTTCCGTCCGGAGATCCCGAAGGCCTTCATTACCGGAAAGACATTTCTTGTATAAGCCGCAGAGTATTCCTTAGCCTTTTTGACCGAATCGATCCCGTTCTGATACCAGTTGACGGCCACCGCCTCCATGTAGCGGATATTAGCCTTTCCCTTGGTCACACAATGCTCCACCAGATATTCCAGCAGGTCCGCGTCAAATCCCAGAGTCCGGTCAATATAATAAATACTGGCCACTTCATTCTGGGACAGAGGGTGCCCGATATACATTTCCGCCATATAGAGGGTCCGTTCAAAATCGGTGCCTGTTATGGAGGCAGCCAGGTCGGTGGGTGTAAGATTTTCCTTCTCCGGTATCATGCGCACGACCGGTGAGGGAGGATCATCAGTAACTGCCATCTTCGACGGGACATTCTGATCCGCAGACCGGTCCCCGGCAGCTTCCTCCTCTTTTTCCGGAAGCAGAAGGCCTTGATTTGTCCAGTAATTTATGGCTCTTTTTACATCTTTAAGGGTCATCTCCAGCTGATCAGCCAGCTGATCCGGCCCCGTATACTCCCCCTGATTCCACAGACGCAGCAGCAGGAGATAGATCTTTACGAACTCGCCATCCGCCTTAACCATATATCGGTCAATAAAGTCGTTGGATATGACCGTCAGACCGGACTGTATATTGTTTTTGAATGGATTTCTGTTCATCATAACATCCCCTGTTCCTTTTGATTAACGTAGTAATCATAGCACAGGAAAATAGAAAAAAACAGACTTTGTTTGTCCACAGGAGCCGGTGGAAGAAGTGGGGTTTGTGGTCTTCTCTTTTTCTGTGGACAATGTGGACAGAGGATCAGTTCGGTCTTAAAAGCAGAAAATATAGTGGTTTGATTACATTTTATCAGGATGAGCTACAAGATAGGCCAGCCCGGTTATTCACCGTTTTTTGTGGAAAAAACATTAAAAAATGTGAACAGATCCGGGCTGGTAACCGGGAAGAGCATAAGCTCGTGGAATTGTTTGTGGATAATGTGGATAAAATTTTTTTATTATCTGTCCAGGTACCGGATATCAAAAGGCTTATTTGTAATGAATAAGGCTTCCACGTCACCATCTTTTGCGCCGTGGACCATGGTATCCCCCTCTTTAAACCATACAAAACTTCCAGGTTCAAAATCACCGATGGACGTGTGCAGGACACCATTCAGGATATAGAGGCCATGGGCACAGTGATGTGTGTGCCTTTGAAGCATCCCGCCTTTTTTGTAGATAACCTTCTTGATCATCATTCCTGTATCCGGATCATCCAGAAATTTTATCTGGTAACTGGTTTCCCCGGTGTTGGAACTGACATGGACATGATCCTCCATAATGATATCTTTTCCATGGATTCCAAATGTTCCTTCCATCTCTGATCCTCCTTCCTTTCCGGGACAGAATATTCCTGCCCGGTTATATGCGCCTCCCCCTTCCGGATCACTCCATGAACTTAAATCGGCCTGCCTCCTGCAGTCTTTTAAATTCCTCATAAAGCCGGAAAAACTGTTCCACATTTTCAGCCGGTCCTACCACTGCGCCGGTCTTTTTCCTGTGATCAGGTTCCTTTCCCTCAAAATTGACCACGATTCCCCCTGCTTCCTTTACGATACACATGCCAGCGGAAAAATCCCATGCCTGCTGCTCTCTCTCATAAAAGAGTCCGCAGCGGCCGCAGGCTGTATAACAGTAGTCCAGGGCAGCTGATCCTGTCCTGCGGATATCAATACAGTGGTCTTTGATAAAACGGGCCAGTTCAAAGGTTTCATTCTGCCATTCTTCATAGTAAGGCGAAGTTCCTATGTTGACCAGACACCTTTCCAGAGGCTGATTACGTACATGGATAGGCTTCCCGTTTAAATAGGCTCCCTCACCCAGTGCCGCCTCGAAAAATTCATTCATATAAGGGTTGTAGACCATTCCCCAAAG
>CACZOS010000431.1 GCA_902782815.1 uncultured Lachnospiraceae bacterium
ATACGACGCACATCGAGTCTGACCGAGGAATAGAACTTAAGCGCCCTTCCTCCTGTGGTTGTCTCGGGATTTCCAAACATTATCCCTACCTTTTCACGCAGCTGGTTGATGAAGACCACTATACAGTTGGACTTGTCGATAACACCGGTGAGCTTCCTCATGGCCTTGGACATAAGTCTGGCATGAAGTCCCACCTGAAGGTCATCCATATCCCCGTCGATCTCCGCCTTGGGAACCAGGGCTGCCACCGAGTCGATGACAATAATATCGATGGCACCCGACCTGATCATGGTCTCGGCGATCTCCAGGGCCTGCTCTCCGTTATCCGGCTGGGAAATGTAAAGGTTATCGATATCCACGCCGATGTTTCTGGCATATACCGGATCCAGCGCGTGTTCCGCGTCGATAAAGCCGGCGATGCCGTCCCTCTTCTGGGCCTCGGCGATCATGTGAAGGGCCACGGTGGTCTTACCGCTGGATTCCGGTCCGTAGATCTCGATGATCCTGCCCCTGGGCACACCCCCCACACCAAGGGCCACGTCCAGGCTGATGGATCCGGTGGGAATGGCTCTGATCCCGATGTTGGACCCGGCATCCCCCAGCTTCATGATGGATCCCTTGCCAAAATTCTTCTCAATGGAAGTAACCGCATTTTTCAATGCAGCAAGCTTGTCTTCTCTTATCGTATTCGTCATAAATGATCCCTCTGCAGAAAGCCCGATGCTCCTGCACATCCTTTCTTTGCTCTGTTTGATTCATTTTAACATACTGCGGAAAATAAAACAAGTGTTCCCGAAAATTTGTTCGATTTTTTCATTTTTGTCTGGGAAAATGTATCCTTTGTACTTAAGAGATGGCTGTAGGATGAGAAAAGAGAAAAAATAAAAAGGCCTTATCCCGGCCCTTCTATTTTACATAATTTTCCAGTTTTTTGCAAGTCTTTTTCTTTACCGGTTATCCACTTTCTCCGGGTACATGTCATGTCCCGTCAAGCGGTCGAAAGCCACCTTCTCCCAAAGAGTTCCGGGACGCCCGTAATTGGTGTAGGGATCGATGGAGATGCCTCCCCGGGGGGTGAATTTTCCCCAGACTTCGATATATTTGGGATCCATGAGCCGGATCAGGTCCTTCATGATGATGTTGACACAGTCTTCATGAAAATCCCCGTGGTTCCGGAAGCTGAAGAGGTAGAGCTTCAGTGACTTGCTCTCCACCATCTTCCGGTCAGGTACATAGGAGATGGTTATGGTGGCAAAATCAGGCTGTCCGGTCATGGGACACAGACTTGTGAATTCCGGGCAGTTGAACTTGACAAAATAATCGTGATCCTGGTGTTTGTTGATGAAGGTCTCCAGCATCTCCGGGGCATAGTCCGTGGGATACTGCGTGGCTTTATTCCCCAGCAGGGAAAGTCCTTCCATCTCTTCATTCTGTCTCATGGCAATTCCTTCTCTCTTTAAGTGTTCAATGGGTTATCAGGCTTTCCAGGTCCTTTATCTTCCTGTTTTCATAACAGCTGAACCGGTAGCTCAGGCCGGACCAGCTCATCTCTTCACCCTTCTCTTTCAGCAGCCAGTCGGGATCCCGGTCCAGATCGGGCATCCAGGTATCCGCTTCACCGGCACTGTCCACCCTGGTGACATAGGCGTATCTGCAGCAGGGAAGAAGAAGGGAATAGATCTTTCCTCCCCCCACCACGAAAACCCGGTCGGTTTCATAGCCGGTCAGGGTATCTTTAAGCTCCTTCAGGGAATGAACGGTCAGGGCCCCCTTCCCGTCATAGTCCTCCCTGGTGGTCAGGACGATATTGGTCCTGCCGGGCAGAGGTTTCCCGCCGGGAAAACTCTCCAGGGTCTTCCTTCCCATGACGATCACATTTCCCATGGTCATCTGCCGGAACATCTTCATATCCCCGGGAATGTGAAAGAGGAGGTCGTTATCCTTGCCGATAGCCCAGTTATTATCTGCTGCGACGATGAGATTCATCCTGATCCTCCTTATACCGCAATGGGAATATTTTTGATCTGAGGCCCGGTCACATAATCCTCGATGGTGAAGTCATCCACGGTAAACTGATAGAAGTCCTTCACTTCGGGATTGAGGGTCACCCTGGGAGCCGGATACTGGGGACGGCTGATGAGTTCCTTTACCAGAGGGATATGACGGTCATAGATATGGGCATCGGCGATCACATGGACCAGCTCACCGGCTTCAAACCCGGTGGCCTGGGCAATCATCATCAGGAGGGCGGAATACTGGACCACATTCCAGTTGTTGGCTGCCAGTGTATCCTGGGAACGCTGGTTTAAGATGGCATTGAGCCGGTTTCCCGTCACATTGAAGGTCATGCTGTAGGCACAGGGGTAGAGGTTCATCTCATGGAGGTCCTGATGGACATAGATATTGGTCATGATCCGGCGGCTGTAGGGATTGTTTTTCAGATCAAAGAGGACCCGGTCCACCTGGTCCATCTCCCCTTCCCTGTACTTATGCTTTACCCCCAGCTGGTAGCCGTAGGCCTTTCCGATGGACCCGTCTTCATCTGCCCACTGATCCCAGATATGGCTGTTCAGATCATGGACATTGTTTGATTTTTTCTGCCAGATCCAGAGGATCTCATCGATGGCAGACCGGATATAGGTCTTCCGGAGGGTGAGGGCGGGAAATTCTTCGGACAGATCATAGCG
>CACZOS010000432.1 GCA_902782815.1 uncultured Lachnospiraceae bacterium
AGCCCCAGGCTGATCATGACAAAAGTGGAGCCCAGCAGGTAGATGCTGATATAGGAATCTGCATAAGAATATGTCCTGGCACTTGCTCCCAGCAGCCATAACAGCGGACCTTTGACAACAAATCCAAGAAAGGTGAGGATGACACCCAGAACAAGGATCATGGTAAAGGAATTACCAAGCAGCATCTCTGCTTCTTTCTTGTTGCCTTTTCCCCGCTGAATGGAAAAAAGAGGGGCTCCTCCCATCCCAACCAGGTTGGCAAATGCGATCACGATTGTTATAATAGGGAAACAGACACCAAGGCCGGTAAGCGATAAAGTGGCATGTTCCGGAATACGCCCGATATAGATCCGGTCGACGATATTATAGAGGACATTGATCAGCTGGGCCATGGTCATGGGAATGGCCAGACGGATGATATTTTTAAGGATGCTGCCCCGGGTGAAATCCTGTCTTGCGGCCGCATCGGAAGGTTCTGTAGTTTTTGACATGTTACGCCTTCTTCCTGTCTGTCATATAGAGTAATAATAGCACAGAATTTATTTTCTTCAAGATTGTTTTCAAGTGAATAAGGAGTATCCAGATGAATACGGATGGCAAAGAAAAACACAAAAGGCGGCCCCGTTACAAGGGGACTCACCCAAGACATTTTCACGAAAAATATAAAGAACAGAACCCGGAAAAATACAAGGATACCATAGAGAAAGTGATCAGAAAAGGAAGCACTCCTGCCGGCATGCACCTGCCGATCATGGTGGATGAGATCCTGGATTTTCTTCAGATAGTGCCGGGCCAGAAGGGCCTTGACTGCACCCTTGGCTACGGCGGCCACAGCAGCAGGATGGCCGAAAAGCTGCAGGGATCAGGTCATCTCTATGCGACCGACGCTGACCCGATCGAGATCCAAAAGACCAGGGGAAGAATGAAGGGAAAGGGATTTAATGAGCAGATCTTCACAGCCATCAATACCAATTTCCGCAACATTGACCGGGTGGCTGCCGAGTTTGGACCCTTTGACTTTATCCTGGCGGACCTGGGGGTTTCTTCCATGCAGATCGACAATCCCGACCGAGGTTTTTCCTATAAAGCGGATGGTCCCCTGGACCTGCGGTTTAATCCGGACCAGGGAGAGTCGGCTGCGGAGCGTTTGAAAACGCTCTCCCGGGACGAGATCGCTTTCATGCTGGCGGAGAATTCAGATGAACCCTACGCAGATGAGATCGCAGCCCGGATCAGCAAAGCCCTGAAGAAAAAAATACCGATTGAAACCACTTCAGCCTTACGACAGCTGATCGAGGAGGCTGTGGAATCCCTGCCCGAACACAGGATCCTGGAGAATTCCCGCAAAGATGCGGTAAAGAAGGCTTGTACCAGAACATTTCAGGCACTCCGCATCGATGTGAACAGTGAGATGGAGGTGCTCTATGAGTTCCTCAGCAAACTTCCCGAAGCCCTTGCACCCGGAGGCAGGGCAGCAATCCTTACCTTCCACTCCGGGGAAGACCGGATGGTGAAGAAAATGTTCCGTTCCGGGAAAAAAGAAGGACTTTATGCTGAAATCTCAAAAGACGTGACCCGTGCTTCCGCGGAGGAATGCTTCCGCAATCCCAGATCCAGGGGAGCCAAACTGAGGTGGGCGATCAGGCAGTCATGATAATTCCTTTATAAAAAAGACATATAAAAAAGACAGACATCTCTGAAACCGGGATATCTGTCTTTTTATTATCTTTATTCGATCATTAACGATCCGATCATTAACGCAGGAATCCCTGGATGATCCTCTCTTCGGCTTCCTTCTCGGACAGGCCCAGAGTCATAAGCTTGTTAAGCTGGTCTCCTGCAATCTTTCCGATCGCTGCCTCATGGATCAGGGAAGCGTCCACGTTCATGGCCTTGAGGGCCGGAGTCGCAAGGATCACGCCATTATCCATGATGATGGAGTCGCATTCTGCGTGACCGTTGCAGGCAGCATTGCCGGTGATACCGAGGATGACTTCCTGATAGCTTTCATTCTTGGCAACGCCGCGGCTGATGATATCACAGCTTCCGCCGTCTCCTTCCATGTCTACCTGGATATCTGCAGTTGCCTTCTGGTCCCCGTCAGTGAGGATCTTATCGTGGATCAGCAATGTGGCATTCTCCCCAAGTTTTGCCTTGGTGACACGGAGGGTATCATCGATCCCGCCGATCTGGGAGGTATCCATCTCCATCACGGCACCTTTTTCCAGTTCCACAACCGTGGTCGGGTTCATGAGACGTTTTGCACGTCCGTCTCCTTCTCCATAATGTTTCTCTATGTAGCGGACCTTACTGTTCTTCTTTACGAAAA
>CACZOS010000433.1 GCA_902782815.1 uncultured Lachnospiraceae bacterium
TAGAAGCCGGAGCACTCTAATACAACGTCAACACCAATCTCGCCCCAGGGACAATTGTTTGCATCCGGGAATGCGTAGATCTTGATCTCTTTTCCGTCAACGGTGATGGAATCTTCCCCTGCGGAAACCTTGGATGCCAGAGCATATGTTCCCTGAGAAGAATCATATTTTAATAAGTGAGCTAACATGTCGGGGCTTTTCAGATCGTTGATGGCTACTACTTCATAACCTTCTGCGCCAAACATCTGTCTGAAAGCAAGACGACCGATACGACCAAATCCATTGATTGCAACTTTTACTGCCATGATAAATTCCTCCTAAGTACGTTAGTAAAAGATGAAAAAGTAACTGCCGCCAGTGAACGGCAATGTTAATCTGACCAACGTCAAATCTTTAACTATTTTACCTAATTATTACTCATATTGCAAGTAAAATTGTGATAAAAAACATTCGGATCTATAAATATTTTGAATAGATGGCTATCCTATTGAATTTCCACCGGATTCCATAGTATCATGATGGAGGTACACGAAGACTGACACTGAACCGATACAAGGAGGTTTCCTTAATATGATAAAAACCGATTCCCATCTTCACAGCTGGTTTTCCGGAGATTCGGACACTCCCATGGAAGAAATGATCCTGTCGGGCATCCGTTCCGGTCTTGATTCTGTCTGCTTTACGGAACATTTTGATCCGGATTTTCCCGAAGCGGAGGATCCGGGTGATTTTACCCTTGATTTTGATGCCTATGAAGAGGAATATCTGAGGCTGAAAAAAAAATACGAAGACAGGATCGAGATCCTTCACGGGGTGGAGGTGGGAGTACAGCCCCATCTCGCCCGTACCTGCAGAGAGTTTTATGAAGAGTACGGAGACCGCTATGACTTTATCATTCACTCCACCCATGTTGTCGACCGTCTGGATCCCTATTACGGTGCCTATTTCGCCTCCTATTCCGATCCGAAAAAAGCTGTCCGCAATTATTTTGAGGTCATGCTGGAGAACCTGCATACTTTTGACCATTACCAGACCGTCGCCCATCTTGACTACATCTGCCGTTACGAACCACTTCCCCGTACTCCTTTCCATTATGAAGAATACGGGGAAGTGATCGACCCTATCCTTGAGCACATCATCAGCAGGGATAAATGCCTGGAGGTGAATACCGCCGGGTGGAAATACGGGATGGAGGATCCCAATCCCAACCGGCAGATTCTGAAGAGATACTTTGAACTGGGAGGCAGAAAGATCACCATCGGCAGCGACGGGCATAAACCCGAACATCTTGCCTACGATTTTTCCCGCCTTTCCCCCTTTCTCAGAGAGATAGGGTTCGACCGGTATATATATTTCCGTAAAAAAGAACCCTGTCAGATCATTCTGCAGTAACCGGACCCGGAATATTCAAAAGATGAGAAAAAGCCCCCGAATCATAATTAAATTATATCAGAGATCAGCCATCAATATTTGAAGGATTTTTGTTTTAATCTATCAAAAAATTGATTTTATTCCTGCAAAACCGATAATTTTTGTATTTTTTTGAAACTTCAGAGTTCGAAAAATTAATAATTATGTGATTTTCCTATTGCGTTACCCATAGTCGGGGTGTATAATGGGCACAAGTGTTGCAAGTTTATTATACTTGGATTCATTATCAATTGATCAATAGGAGGAACAAAGATGTCATACGTTGATGAAGTATTAGCAAAAGTCATAGAGAAAAACCCCTCAGAGCCGGAATTCCATCAGGCGGTCACCGAAGTATTTGAGACCATCCGTCCGGTGATCGAGGAGAGGGAAGATTTCTTCCGCAGAGAAGCCATTCTCGAGCGCATCACCGAACCGGAACGTATTATCAGATTCCGTGTTCCCTGGGTTGACGATAAAGGAAATGTACAGGTAAACATGGGAATCCGTGTACAGTTCAACAGCGCCATCGGCCCCTACAAGGGCGGTCTGCGTTTCCATCCTTCCGTAAATCAGTGTATCATCAAGTTCCTGGGCTTCGAACAGGTCTTCAAAAACTCCCTCACCGGTCTTCCCATCGGAGGAGGAAAGGGTGGTTCCGACTTTGATCCCAAGGGTAAGTCCGACCGCGAAATTATGGCATTCTGCCAGAGCTTCATGACAGAGCTCTGCAAACATATCGGAGCGGATACAGACGTTCCTGCCGGTGACATCGGCGTGGGCGGCAGAGAGATCGGTTATCTCTTCGGGCAGTACAAGAGGATCCGCGGTCTTTACGAAGGAGTTCTCACCGGCAAGGGCCTGACTTACGGCGGCTCCCTGGCAAGAACAGAGGCTACCGGTTATGGCCTGGTATACATCACACAGGAATTACTGAAAGATAAAGGCATGGACCTGGCAGGCAAGACCGTCTGTGTATCCGGTGCCGGCAATGTGGCTATCTACGCCATTGAGAAAGCTCAGCAGTTCGGTGCCAAGGTCGTGACCTGCTCCGACTCCAACGGCTGGGTTTATGATCCGGAAGGCATCGACCTTGAAGCACTTAAAGAAATCAAGGAAGTAAACCGCGCCCGTCTTACTGAATATAAAAAATATCGTCCGAACAGCGAGTACCACGAAGGCCGGGGTGTATGGCAGATCAAATGCGATGTGGCTTTGCCCTGCGCAACCCAGAATGAGCTTTTCATCGACGACGCCAAACAGCTGGCAGCCAACGGATGTATCGCAGTATGTGAAGGCGCGAATATGCCCACGACTTTAGATGCGACAAAATATCTGCAGGACAACGGCATCTACTTTATCCCCGGCAAGGCTTCCAACGCCGGCGGTGTTGCCACATCTGCCCTGGAGATGTCACAGAACAGCGAGCGCTTAAGCTGGACCTTTGAGGAAGTGGACGGCAAACTGCAGGGCATTATGACCAATATTTACAAAAATATCAGTGCCGCCGCAAGCCGCTACGGCAAAGAGAATGATTTTGTGACCGGTGCCAATATCGCCGGATTTGAGAAGGTATTAAATGCCATGCTGGCTCAGGGCATCTGCTGATTTGTGAATAAGAATCCGAGAAAACATCAGATATGATAAAATATCAGATAAATCAAGGGAGTGTTCCGATAGGACACTCCCTTTTATTTGTGATATGGATGGTTATGCATGATACGGTATCCCCGGTAGATCTGCTCAAAAAGGATCATGGCGGTCATGGGAGCGTTCATCCGGAAACAGGAAAGTGAGAAAGGTTCGAGTCTCTCATTCCCAGATTCTTCTGCCTCATCAGCTCCGATGAAAAAAAAGATTTCCTTTCTCCTCTCTCTCTCCCAGGCAGAAAGTTTTCTGCTGAACTCTTCCGATGAATCGGATTCTCCCGGGACCAGATACCATCCGCTTTCCGCGTGGGACAGCAGGTCACGCCATTCCTTTTCCCTGCGTATCTCCCTGAACCTGATTCTGGCATATCTCGCCAGCCTCTTTTCATATTCTCCTATGGCTTTCCTATAGAAAGAGGGCATCTTTTCCGGACAATAAAGATAAATACAAAAATGCATGGGTTTCAATCCTTTCCTGTCAATCTCCGGAGAGTTCAGCGGGAAATATATGAGAGCAGGGATGCGAAAAAGAGCAGTATGATCATAAGGCTGGCCCCTGAGGAGCATCCGCATCCGCCTTTGTTCTGTCCCGATCCCCCGCCGCTGCCCTTTGACTCCGAATTCGAATAGAGGTAATAATCAAAAGCCAGGTCTTTCTCATCAACTTTTCCGTCCAGATTCCAGTCTCTAAATGAATACATATGTTCCTCCTTTCACCGGATTAAGGTGAAAATCTCTTCTCTCCGGCTTTTGGTCGATTATAGCAAAATTGAGAAAAAAAGACAAATATGATATACTTTTTAAAAAGCAGAAAATACACCTGTCTCATTTATGATCGACAGCATTTCAGGGAGTAATAATGGAACCGGAAAAAACAAGATCATTCAAAGAAGTCATACTATTTTCCCCGGTGGGGAAGAACCTTAAATACTTTTTCCGCTGGGCTGTCATCGCCTACATCCTGGGATTTCTGGGAGGAGTCACAGGCGGTGTTTTTGCCATGCTCATCTCCGGAGTAACCCAGCTGAGAATCAGTCACCCATGGATTCACTTTTTTATGCCTCTCATCGGTCTTGCCATCGTCTGGCTCTATCAGGTAACGGGGGAGGGCCAGCACCAGGGAACAAACATGATCCTGGCATCCATTTCTTCCAAGGAAGAGATCAGCAAAGCTACCGGCCCCCTCATCTTCATTTCCACCGTCCTGACCCATCTGGCAGGAGGCTCGGCAGGAAGGGAGGGCGCCGCCCTTCAGCTGGGGGGATGGATGGGCTCACTCCTGGCTAAAATCCGTTTTTTCCGTCTGGATGAAAAAGAAAGGAAGATGACTACCATGGTGGGGATGTCCGCTGTGTTCTCCGCTCTCTTCGGAACCCCGGTTGCCGCTGCCTTTTTCAGTATGGAAGTAATCAGCGTGGGCATCATCTATTACGCGGCCATGCTTCCCTGTCTTCTGGCCGCCTTTCTGGGGAGAGATGTGGCCCAGTGGATGGGAGTAAAGTACGATATGTTCCATCTGGGTGAACTCCCCGCCCTGAACTTCAGGACCGTCCAGCCTGTGGTTCTTCTGGGTTTTCTTCTGGCTGTCCTCAGCATCCTTTTTATTATCGTTCTCCAGGGTAGTGAACACAAACTGAAGGAATGGTTTCCCAATCCCTACCTTCGTATTTTTGCGGCCGGGACGATATTTGTCCTGCTGACCCTTCTCCTGGGAACGACCATGTACGGGGAAAGCGGTATAAATCTCATCGAGGAAAGTATACAGGGAGATGTGCA
>CACZOS010000434.1 GCA_902782815.1 uncultured Lachnospiraceae bacterium
GCAGTCTGCAAGTGTTTCCGTAACCATATATATCATACTCAAAAATGGTCCTGAATACAAGGGGAAGAGAACAAAAAACCGAAGCAGGCTGACAAAAATAATTCCGCTCCCGCTCCGGTCCGCGGCGGTGTTCAGGACACCGCCGATTGTTCAATTATCGCTTCTTTGAGGATGGAGATCATCTCATCCACATCTTTTTCCGTGATGACCAGAGGAGGGACAAAACGAATCACATTCGCACCGGCGGAGATCAGAAGAAGACCCCGGGAGAGAGCTTCCTTCACGATGGGACCCACCGGAAGGTCAAACTCCAGTCCCTGCATCAATCCCATGCCCCGGTGATCGGTGATCAGGGGGAAAGAATCCTTAAGCTCTTCCAGTTTATCATAGAGGTAATCCCCCACCTCTTTTACGTGGGAGACCAGGTTCATGGACTCAAACAGGTCAAACACCTTGCTTACCGCCGCAGCGGCGAAAGGATTCCCGCCGTAGGTGGTACCGTGGTCTCCCGGCACCAGAGCTCCGTCAGCCTTTTTGCCCACCACAAAAGCCCCCACCGGAACTCCGCAGCCCAGCCCCTTGGCCAGGGCCATCACGTCCGGTTTCACCCCGTAAAGATCATGGGCGAAAAGGGAACCGCATCTTCCCATACCGCACTGGACTTCATCGAAGATCAGGAGGATATCCTTCTCATCACAGATCTTTCGGAGGCCGGTCAGAAAAGCGGGGTCGGCAGGATAGATCCCGCCTTCTCCCTGGACTACCTCACAGATGATCCCGCAGGTCCGGTCGGTTATCCTTGAAACCACCTGTTCAAGGTTATTGAACTCCGCAAAGACGGCCCTCATCCCCACCGGGACGAAGCCTTCCTGATAATGGGCGTTTCCCGTTACCGAGAGGGCTCCCTGGCTCCGGCCGTGGAATGAATGGTCCATGGCAATGAACTCATATTCTTTGGAGGGGTCCTTAAGATAGGCATATTTTCTGGCTGCCTTAAGGGCTCCTTCGATGGCTTCCGTTCCGCTGTTGGTGAAGAAGACCTTCTCCATGCCGGAGGCTTCGGTAATCTTTTTCGCAGCTTCCACGGCAGGTTTGTTGTAATAAAGATTGGAGGTGTGGATCAGGAGATCGATCTGGTCCTTCAGGGCTTCTTTGAATTCCCGGTTTGAATAGCCCAGGGCGGATACGGCGATACCCGCGCCGAAATCCAGGTATCTCTTTCCTTCCATATCATACAGACATACACCCTCTCCCTTTTCCAGCACCATCGGAAAACGGTTATAGGTTTTCAGGATGACTTTTTCCGCAGTCTCCATATATTCCTGCATATTGTTCATATCTAACTCCTTCTATATATATTATGTTTTCCCTGATCTGTTTGGAATATTAGTATTAAACAAATATTATTATAAAACCGGATCCTTGAGGATAACCGTACCGATTCCCTTCTGAGTGAAGAATTCCAGAAGCAGGCAGTGGGGCAGCCGGCCGTCCAGGATGTGGACTCTGGAAACCCCCTGCTCGATGGCATCGATACAGTTCTGGAGCTTGGGCATCATCCCGCCTCCCACGATCCCGTCGGCGATCAGTTCCCTGGCTTTTCTGATATTGATGGAAGTAAGAAGGGTCTTTTTGTCATTGGGATCCATGAAGATCCCATCCATATCCGTCAGGAAAACCAGCTTTTCCGCATTCATGGCCTTGGCCACCGCGCAGGCAGCGTCATCCGCGTTGATATTGAAGGGTTCATAATCCCTGCTCAGCCCTATGGGGGCGATGACCGGAATGAAATCTCTTTCCATAAGGGTCTCCAGAAGGTCCACATTTACCTTCTCCACTTCTCCCACATATCCGATGTCCTTGCCGCCGGGCATCTTCTTTGTGCAGCGGATCATGTTGCCGTCTTTGCCGCAAAGACCGACGGCATTGACCCCCATTTTCTGCATGAGCCCCACCAGTTCTTTATTTACCTTGTTCAATACCATCTCCGCGATGCCCATGGTTTCCTTACCGGTGACGCGGAGTCCCTGGTAGAACTCCGATTCTATCCCGCTCAGGCTGGCCCATCTGGTAATCTCCTTTCCTCCTCCGTGGACGATGATGGGTTTGAGGCCCACAAGCTTGAGGAGGGCCACGTCACGGATCACACTGGCTTTTAACTCGTCATCCACCATGGCACTTCCACCGTATTTGACGATAATGGTCTTTCCGTTAAACCGGCGGATATAGGGCATGGCTTCTATCAGGGTATTGGCTTTCTGTGTGATCAGATCTACTTCTTTATGTGCTAACATATGGGTTACCTTCTTTCTGTGTCTGTTGATCAACTGGGATAAACCTTCTGTCAGGAACGGTAATCCGCATTGATGGATACATATTCATAGGTGAGGTCGCAGCCCCAGGCCGTGGCTTCCGCATCACCGGCATGCAGGTCAAGAAGAGCCTGCACAGGGTCACAGGAAAGGATCTCTGTTGCCTTTTCCTCACTGTAATCCGTGGCTACGCCTCCTTTTACGATAAGCAGGGTTCCCTTTTCTGAGGAAAGGATGATATCCACCAGATCCGGA
>CACZOS010000435.1 GCA_902782815.1 uncultured Lachnospiraceae bacterium
AGCAGAGGATGGACCATATAGGGGGCAATCTCACACAGGGAGTCAAGGACGAAACGTCTCTTCTCAATCCCGGGATGGGGGATTACCAGGTCGGGACTGCTTAAAATATAGTCATCAAAGAGAAGAAGGTCCAGGTCCAGGGTTCTCGGGCCCCAGTGGATCTCCCTTTTTCTTCCCGCCGCGTTTTCTATGGCAAAAAGTTCTCTCATCAGTTCCCGGGGCTCAAGCAGGGTCTCCAGACCGATCACGGTGTTTAAGAACCGGTCCTGGTCCTCATAACCGTAAGGGTCGGTCTCAATGATGGATGCCCGGTCTGTAATGACCACATCCTCCAGCCGGCCTATGGCCTCGATGGCTTCCGTGAGATATTTTCTGCGGTTCCCCATATTGGATCCGAGTCCCACATAGGCTTTATGCCTGGACCGGCTGATCTTCACCGAAGCATACTCAATATGGGTCATGACCGGAGCCCAGGGTTTTTTGATTTCCAGATCCACCCCTTCCACCGGGGGAAATTCCCGGAGTATCCCCAGGGCGATCCTTTCTGCCACACGTTCCAGAAGGCGATCGTTCTGTGCTTTCATCGCTTTCTCGATAAAATGGCAGACCTGCCCGTAATTCACCGAATCCTCCAGCCTGTCGGACAGACCGGCTTTCCGGGTATCGGTATACAATACGACATCCACGATGAATTTCTGCCCCAGGATATTTTCTTCCCGGTATACTCCGTGATTGCAGAAAACTTCCAGGTCATGGATGATGATCTGATCTTTTTTCTTATACATGCTCATGGTCTTCCCCCCGCACTCAGGCTTCCAGCACGGCATCCGTCATTCTCAATGCCCTGGCATTCTTTTTTACATCATGCACCCGGAAAACGGAAACGCCATGCATCCTCCCCAAAACGGTTGTGGCCAGGGTTCCCTCTTCTCTTTGGTCCACCGGCAAATCCAGGGCAATGCCGATGAATGACTTCCTCGAAGTTCCCAGAAGGATGGGCAGTCCCCATCTTTTCATCACCTCAATCTCCCTGAGTATCCGGAGATTCTGTCCGTAATCCTTTCCGAAACCGATCCCGGGATCCAGGATGATCCTGTCTCTGCCAATTCCGGCCTGGTCGGCTATGGATAAAGATTCCTCGATGTCTGAGCAGAATTCTTTTATAAAATCCTTTTCCACCGGTTTTTGGCGGTTATGCATAAGGCAGCATGCCAGTCCTTCACGAGCTACCAGACCGGCCAGCCGGTCATCCCATTTAAGCCCCCAGATATCATTGATCATATCCGCGCCGGCAGTGATTCCGGCTCTTGCCACTTCATATTTATAAGTATCCAGGGAAATGGGGACGTCAAACTCCGCCCGTATTCGTTCTATCACCGGAATCACCCTTTCAATCTCCTCCTGTTCGGAGATCTTACGGTGCCCCGGGCGGGTGGATTCTCCTCCCACATCAATGATGGAAGCACCGTCCCTGATCATCCGGTCCGTTTTTCTCAGGGCGTCCTCCACTGTTTCCAGGGAACCGCCGTCGGAAAAGGAATCCGGAGTCACATTCAGGATACCCATGATATAGCTTTTATGTTCAAGGTCAAAATACTGACTTCCTATCTTCATTATATACTCTCCCGCCCAGGAGGGCTATCCCCTTCGTTTACGGAATTCTTCCATAAAGGACAAGGAACCGCACAGGACAAAACAATCCGCCTTTTTTTCCTCCCTGAGAGCCAGATCCACCGCCTGGCTGACACCGGCACAGACTTTGACCGGCACTGGGTAAGGAACCATGGCCTCCGCAAGTTCTTCCGCGGGAAGGCCTCTCAGGTTGCGGGGGGTAAAGACATAGACACCTGCGGCCAGAGGCATGAGGAAGGACAACATGGCAGGATAGTCCTTATCCTTGAGTATCCCCATAATGAAGATGATCCTCTTCCCTTCAAAATGTTTTCTCAGAAAAGCAGCCAGTCTGGACGCTCCGTCAGGGTTATGGGCTCCGTCCAGATAAAAGGGAGGATCTTTGGAAATCAATTCCAGGCGTCCGGGCCAGACGGTCTCTACCAGACCTTCTTTTATGGCTGTACCGCTTATTCTTTCCCCTCCGGTCATGGTTTTAAGCTGAAAGGCTGCTTTCAGGGCAGTCAGCGCATTTTCCGCCTGATGAGCTCCGGGAAGCCTGATCCGGTAATAATCCTGCCCGCAGGTAAAGACGGATCCTATTCCTGTCTCTTCCACAAGAACAGCATCCTCCGGCAAAACTTCCAGACACTCTGTTCCTTTGTCCCGGCAGACCTTCCGGACCACTTTACGGACCTCTTCCTTGTTAATGGCCAGGATCACAGGAGTATTCCTGCGGATAATCCCCGCCTTCTGCAGGGCGATCTCTTCCAGGCTCTCCCCCAGAACAGCCTTATGGTCCTCGCTGATGGAAGTAAGAACGGTCAGAAAAACCGATTCCATGGCATTTGTGGCATCCATCAGTCCTCCCATACCGGTTTCCACCAGGGCATAGTCCACTTTTTTATCCAGAAACCAGGAAAGGGCGATGGCCGTTTCCGCCTCGAACAGGGTGGGGGTCTCCCATCCCCGCTCTGCCATGATCCCTGAGAGGGAACGGAGGCGGTCATAGTAATCCTCTAGCCTCTCCAGGGGAATGTAATCTCCGTCAACCTGGAACCGCTCTTCATAGCATAAAATGGTTGGGGAAATATACTTTCC
>CACZOS010000436.1 GCA_902782815.1 uncultured Lachnospiraceae bacterium
GAGCTGCTCCCGCCGGATGATCCTGAATCCGTTGAAGAGCTGTCTCCCCCGGATGATCCCGGATCCGATGAGGAGCTGCCTCCCCCGGATGATCCCGAATCCGTTGAAGAACTGCCTCCCCCGGACGATCCCGAATCCGTTGAAGAACCTCCTCCATCGGATGATCCCGAACTTTGCACTGTCTCACCACCGGATTCTGCCCTTACCGGGCCGGCGGTCTGAGTGAGGATCATGATGGTGCACAAAATCAGCGCGGTCAATATCATACCAAATCTGTTATGAGTCAACAATTCCATTCCTTCTTTCAAGGGTTATTCTCAACTAATTCATAGTATACCCTGTGAATGAAAAAATCAATCCCTTACACAATGAAATCCTCCGGTTGAAAAGGGACTCCCGCCTTTTCAGGCGGGAGTCCCGACTCTGTGATCTTCAATATATCAGATATGCAGGTTGGGGATGATCCGGATACTCCGTTCCAGTATTCCTTTAAGCCAGGCTATACAGACCCCATAGTTTGTAAAGGGGATATTCTGGTCCTGGGCACACTTCATCCGGTAAAGCATCTCCCGCTCATTGAGCATACATCCGCCACAGTGGATGACCAGGGAGTAACCGGAGAGGTCATCCGGAAATTCTCTCCCGGAACTGGTGTCGATCCGGACCGGGAATCCCAGTTTCTTGTTAAGCCAGGCCGGTATTTTGACCGTCCCGATATCCTCACATTGTCTGTGATGGGTACATCCTTCGGCAATCAGTACCCTGTCGCCGGGTTTCAGATTATTTATGGCTGACACACCATGCACGGCTGTATCCAGAAAGCCTTTATATCTGGCCATCAGAATGGAGAAGGAGGTCAGAGGGATATCTTCCGGCGTCTCGGATGATACTCTGGAAAAAACCTGGCTGTCCGTGATCACCAGAGCCGGTTTTTCCTTCATCCGGTCCAGAAATTCACTGTACTCTGTCTCTCTTACTACCATGGCCGCCGCCCCGGAATCCAGTATATCCCTGATGGTCTGCTGCTGGGGAAGGATAAGCCTTCCCTTAGGCGCTGATTTATCGATAGGAACCACCAGAATGACTGTATCCGAAGGATGGATCAGATCTCCCACAAGTTTCCTTTCCTTATCTCCTGACCGGACCAGATGGGCAATCCTCTCCTTCAGTTCATGGATTCCCGCCCCGGTTAACGCGCTGGCCTGTATTTCGTGGTCTTCCTCCAGAGGAAGATGGTCCGGAAGATCCCATTTATTCCTTACGATCAGATAAGGCAGCATTTTTTCCCTGAAAAGACTGATCAGCTGTTTTTCCTCAGGAGCGAGAGGCTGGGTGGCATCGGTAACCAGAATGGCGATATCCGCCCGGTTAAGAATCTGACGGGTTTTTTTCACCCTCATCTGACCAAGACTTCCCCGGTCATCTGTGCCCGGAGTATCGATGATCATCACCGGCCCCAGGGGCAAAAGCTCCATGGCTTTATAGACCGGATCCGTGGTGGTCCCCTTGATATCGGAAACCACCGCCAGGTCCTGTCCGGTCACCGCATTGACTATACTGGACTTTCCTGCATTTCTTTTTCCGAAGAATCCGATATGAACTCTCTCTCCGGAAGGTGTGTCATTCAATCCCATTTCCTATTCCTCCCTGTCGGAGAAGCGGAACATGGATCTGCGCAGCTCATTGGTCTGGTCATATCTCTTGCCTTCCCAGTACATTCTGCCTGCCATTTCGCATTTCGGTCCCAGTTCCACATCTTTCATGGCATACTTGAGGAATTCTTCCACGCCGGTACGGTCCACGATGTAGCCGATATGCTCCTTGGCTTCCACCGCAGCCATATCCAGGTAATCATCCAGATAATCATAGGTATTTTTGATGATCTTGCAGATACTTTCCTCATCCGCCCATTTCAGGAAATCCACTCCCAGACGGGGATTCTTCTTCCCTGTACGTCCCAGCAGCTCCATACGGAAATACTTTTCCTTACTCCTGGTCCAGGCTCTGGTGGGACAATAGTTTACACAGACGCCGCAGCCGATACATTTATTGGTATCCCTGACGATCTTGCCGTTGACCACACTAAGAGCTCCCACACTGCGCTTGGAACAATACTTGACACACTGTTCGCAGCCGATGCAACGATCGGGATTATACTGGGGCTCTGTCTGTCCGATGATCCCGAAGTCGTTCAGTCTGACATGGGCACAGTCATTTGAGCAGCCTGTACAGGCAATCTTGACATGATGGTTGTTGGGGAAGATCAGTTTGTCGATCTTTGCCGCCAGCTCCTTGGTATCATAACAGGCAAAAGGACACAGGTCCTGTCCGGGACAGGCCACCACATTCCGTGTGCCGGAAGCGGGATAACCCTCTCCGGGCGGGCCCTGGTTGACACCGGTATTCTCGATGATCAGCTGCAGCTCCTCATTGACTTTATCCCGGTCTTCAATCCGGATGTGGGGAATCTCAAATCCCTGACGGTTGGTCAGGTTGATGGTGCCATCCCCGTACTTTTCCGCAATCTCCACTACTCTCATCAGGGACTGTGCATCGATCTTCCCTCCGGGAACCCTTACACGGGAAGCGATTTCCCCCCTGTGTTTTGACTGGCGGAAAGCATTCCTTTTATAGTCTTTCATATTATAATCTCTGATCATGAATCTTCCCCCCTAGTCGATCATATCTTTCGACTCGGTATAATTGAATACCGGGCCGTCAAGGCAGATATATTTCTCTCCCACACGGCAGTGTCCGCAGATTCCC
>CACZOS010000437.1 GCA_902782815.1 uncultured Lachnospiraceae bacterium
GACAGAAATGATATAACTGAATTTTACAACAAATTTCTTTCCAAGTCCGCACAATAAGCCTGAACACATAGTCAAGGCACACCGTGAGACCCCGGGAAATACAGAAACCCCCTGACAGATACCAAGCCACATGGCGCTGTCCGGTCCTGCCTCCGATGCAGGTTTTCCCCCCTCCGTCTGACCAAGATCCGTGACAAGCAGAAAAATGCCTGTGATCAGCGTCAGCGCGCCGGGAAGAAACGGAGAAGCCGCCACCATTGTCACCAGCCTCCTTGCAGAATACCCGATAGCCATAGTGGGGAAAGCACTGATCCACAAAAAAGCAGCCAGCTTACGCCAGGTTCCCTTAACTACCCGTACGTAAGGAAGATCCGCATCATGATGACGGCGATTATGAAAATATATCACTATATTGCTGAGCATATCCAAAAGCATACCAAATGACTCTGCCAGAAGCTTCAGGAAGTCTTTGCGAAAGACAATCAATATACTGATCATCGTTCCCATATGCAGCATGACTTCCAGAAGCTCTCCGGTCCTTCTTTCCAGCCCCAGGAGGCCTTCTGCAACAGTAAGCAGTCCAAAACTGCTGACCGGAAGGAATTCCGAAATGCCTTGGATCAAGCCCAAACACAGTAATTCCAAAAAAGACATAGGTACCCCTCTCGTATCTGCTGTATCGGAACTCTTCTGTCTTCTCAACCTCACTATTTTACAGTACTTGCCGCTTTCCGTCAAGCGCCTTATTCCAACCTCACTTTGTGCTCCCAATGTACATATGCTTGGAATCTGTGCGTATATAACCTGTACATCTGCATCATAATATAACGGAACGCCCCTTCCCCGCTCCGGACCCGTCGTAACGGTTTCCGGAACCAGGAAGAGGCGTCCCTCCAGTTTACTTATTTCTTTGCTTCCTTCTCTTTTATGAAAGCATCTATACCGCGTGCCCCGGCTTTTCCGGCGCCCATGGCCAGAATAACGGTAGCTGCTCCGGTTACCGCATCACCGCCGGCATAAACGCCTTCCTTGCTGGTTTTTCCGAACTCTTCATCTGCAATGATACACTTTTTCTTATTGACATCCAATCCGATAGTAGTCGACGAAATCAAAGGATTGGGTGATGTACCGAGTGACATGATCACCGTATCCACCTCAATCTCAAATTCAGAGCCGGGGATTTCAACCGGACGTCTCCTGCCGGAAGCATCAGGCTCCCCAAGTTCCATACGGATGCAGCGGATCCCGGTTACCCAGTCCTTTTCGTCGGTAAGAATCTCAACCGGATTGCACAGAAGATCAAACTTGACGCCTTCCTCCCTGGCATGATGAACTTCTTCCCTTCTTGCAGGAAGCTCAGCCTCAGAACGCCGGTAAACAATATGGACATCTGCCCCCAGACGAAGTGCCGTCCTGGCAGCATCCATCGCGACGTTTCCCCCGCCTACCACAGCAACCTTTTTTCCATGAGCGATAGGAGTGTCATAATCATCCCGGTAGGCCTTCATAAGATTGTTCCTGGTCAGATATTCATTTGCCGACATAACACCGTTAGCCTGCTCTCCGGGGATATGCATAAACATCGGAAGTCCTGCGCCGGAGCCTATGAACACTGCCTCATAACCCTCCTCCTGGAGAAGTTCATCGATTGTTACCGATTTGCCGATGATAACGTTGGTTTCAATTTTGACTCCGAGAGACTTTACATTCTCAATTTCCTCATCAACCACACGGCTTTTGGGAAGACGGAACTCCGGAATGCCGTAGCTGAGAACTCCTCCCGCTTTATGGAGAGCTTCAAAGATTGTCACATCATAGCCGATCCTGGCCAGATCCCCGGCGCAGGTAAGGCCTGCAGGACCGGATCCGATGACAGCAATCTTATGTCCGTTTTTCTTTTCGGCAGGAACCGGTCTGATCCCATTTTCCTTTGCCCAATCAGCCACAAAGCGCTCCAGCTTACCGATAGAGACAGCTTCTCCTTTTACGCCGCGCACACATTGACCTTCGCATTGGGTTTCCTGGGGACAGACGCGACCGCAGACTGCGGGAAGCGCACTTGACTGCCCTATAATCTGATATGCCTTCTCAAAGCTGCCATTCTTCACTTCCTGGATAAAACCAGGAATGTCGATCGAAACAGGACAGCCTGCCACACAGCGGGGCTTTTTACAGTTCAGACAGCGAACTGCTTCCTCCATCGCCTCTTCTTTGTTATATCCCAGGCAGACTTCTTCAAAATTCGTGGCGCGGACTTTGGGATCCTGCTCCCTCACAGGGACTTTTTTCAAAACATCAGCCATTATTTTTCACCTCCGCACAATCCACAACCGCCATGATGCGTATCTCCTTCCTGGAATTCCAAGAGTTTACGGCCTTCCTCCGTCTTATACATCTGCATCCTCTTCATGGCCAGATCGAAATCCACCTTATGTCCATCAAACTCAGGGCCGTCAACGCAGGCAAACTTAACCTCGTCCCCTACCACAAGACGGCAGGCACCGCACATTCCGGTTCCATCGACCATAATCGGATTCATGCTGACTACA
>CACZOS010000438.1 GCA_902782815.1 uncultured Lachnospiraceae bacterium
AACGAAAAAGAAGGCGTTGGATATATTTCCTGGCTTGATGTGGCCCCCGGTGTCCTGTATAATCTGATCATGACGGAAAATGCGGACCATGAACTTCTCACCAAAACAGCCGAGAAGGTTTTTGTTCCGGTGCAGGGAGAAGTCCAGGGAGAATAGAAGGAGGTAAGGCTATGTCAGCAAAAAGAAGATACGTCCGTGGGATAAAGAAAATGATGCTGACCCTTATGTCCGGCATTCTGACCCTGGGCATGCTGACCGGCTGCAGCGGCGGCAGCGCAGGGGAGAAGGATTCCGGAAAGACCGGCCAGGAGATCCCTGACGAGAAATGGGTTAAAGAGATTCTGAATGATGCTTCCATAAAGTCCAATTACCCATATTGGCGTCTGATCGATATCGACCAGGACGGGGGCAGCGAGATGATCCTGTCCACTACGGAAGAGTCTTTTATCACGGAGATGGACAAGGCCTGCCTGATCGCGAATGTTGACGGAGAGGGCATGATCCTTCTGGAGATCGGCGAAAGTGCGGGGGATACATTTTATTACAGCCCGGACGAAAAGGCCCTGACCTGGTATTACCGGTCTTCCGGGGAGAAGCATATCGAGGCCTATCAGCTGAAAAACGGTGAGCTGGAAGAGATCGGGACAGCGGATATCTATGATCAGCATCATTACCCTGAGGGGGACAATGCAGAGACGGTTTATCTGCTGGACGGCAAAGAGGTTTCCGAAGAGGAGTGCACGGAATTCTGGAATAAATATGCTCCGGAAGACGGGGCAGTCACCTATGAGGCCCTTCCCAAATAGAGGGACCGTTCAACCAGATTCGGCCGGCTGATGGGAAAATGCTGCTACAAGAGTGTACGGTTTAGGATTAAACGATGATTTACGAACGTATGCATATTATAGAGATATAATATGCATACGTTTTTTTATGGTTAGATGAAGGGAAATCCGGTTTTCCGGATGCTGCTGAGGGAGAGGTGAAGAGATGAAAAGATATTTCAATCGTGAAGTACTAAGTGATATCGGGTTTGAGCTGGCAGGCAATGCCCTGATCGCGGTGGCTACCTACAATGTGGCTGCAGCTTCGGAATTTCCCCTTTGTGGCTTCAACGGGATTGCCATGGTTTTCTACAGGCTTTTTCATCTGCCCATTGGAATGATGGTCCTGGTTCTCAATATTGTACCCGCCCTTCTTTGCATGAAGATCATCGGCAGGGATTTCATTATGAAAACCCTGCGGTGCATGGTAATTTCCACCGTCTTTATCGATTATCTCGCACCCATGTTCCCGGTCTACACCGGAGACCGGATCATCGCGGCCATTGTTACGGGAGTTCTCTATGGATTCGGCTATTCCCTGATCTATATCCGGGGTTCGTCCACAGGCGGATCGGATTTCGTCATGATCCTGATCAAATCTTACCGGCCCCATATCAATACCGGATTTATCACTTTCGCCCTGGATTTCGGGGTGGTTGTGGCCACAGGCCTGATTTTCCGTGATATTGACGGAATCTTTCTGGGGATAATTATCAATTACCTTATGGCAGCCATAATCGACAGGACCATCAGCGGGATGAATTCCGGAAATGTGGCGCTGATCGTCACCAATCAAACCCAAGAGATCGTGGAATGGATCAGGGATGTCTCAGAGAGGGGATGTACCATTTTTCAGGCCCGGGGAGGATATCGGGGAGATGCCCGGGATGTAATCATGGTGGCCGGAAATAACCGTGATATTTACGGGGTACGCAGGGAAGTAAAGGAGATCGATCCCGATTCTTTTGTGATCGTTATTCCCTCCAGCGCGGTGGAAGGAGAAGGATTCAAGATCACCAAGATCGCCGGGGAATGACAGATTCATGGAAAAGGGAAGACTTAGCTGAATTAAGTTTGGTCTTGACCGATATATTGCAACAAGATATAATAAAAAATCGGGTGTCTTTCTCGGGATTATCCTCAGAAGCACCTGATATCATTAGTTAATGGAGAGGAAAGATCGTGGATTTCAAGAAAAAAGCAATTGACAGATTAATCAGATACGCAAAGATCATGACGCCGAGCAGAGAGGACTCTGACAGTTTTCCCAGCACTGCCGTTCAGTTTGATCTGGCCCGTGTGCTGGCGGATGAATTGAAAGAACTGGGTATGGAAGATGCCTTTGTAGATGACTATTGTTATGTATATGCTTCCATTCCCGCGACTCCGGGGAAGGAGAATTGTCCTGTCATTGGATTTATCTCCCATATGGATACGGTCTCTGACTATACAAAAAAACAGGTGAATCCTCTGGTATGGGAGGATTATGACGGAAAAGATCTGACCCTCCCCAGCGGAAGAGTCATCTCCTGTTCGGATTTTCCCCACCTTGCTTCCCTGAAAGGAAGAACCCTGGTTACTTCGGACGGAAATACCATCCTGGGTGCAGATGACAAGGCGGGAGTTGCCGAGATCATCACTATGGCAGAGTATCTGCTCAGGTCTTCCATGCCCCATGGCAGGATCTGCATAGCCTTTACCCCCGACGAGGAGATCGGAAAGGGACCGGCCCATTTTGATGTGGAAGGCTTTGGGGCAGACTACGCCTACACTGTGGACGGCGGTGTGGAAGGCTCCATCGAATATGAGAGCTTTTACGCGGCCAACGTAAAGTTTATCGTACATGGCAAGGGGATTCATCCGGGTGAGGCAAAGGGAATCATGGTGAATGCCTCACTGGTAGCCATGCACATCAACAGTATGATCCCTGAGAACGAAATCCCTGCCACCACCAGCGGTTATGAGGGTTTCTATCATCTCTGCGAGATGGAAGGAAGCGTGGAGGAAGCCAGCCTCTTCTATATCGTCCGTGACCATGATCTGGAGAAATACCATCGCAGACTGGATTATCTTAACTATATCGAGAAATCCATTAAACAGGTCTATGGTGACGATGTGGTGGAGCTGATCGTCAAGGAAAGCTATCGTAATATGAAGGATAAGATCAA
>CACZOS010000439.1 GCA_902782815.1 uncultured Lachnospiraceae bacterium
AAGCTGCCGAGGAGACTTGAACTCCCGACCTCCGCCTTACCAAGGCGACGCTCTACCGGCTGAGCTACAGCAGCATCAAGGAAAAATCCTCAACAACGAGATGATACCACGGAGAGGAAAGAATGTCAACTCAAAACTTAATCTCTATGCAAAAAGTTTTGCAAAAAATACAAACTATTTGCACAATTCAAGAAAATTTCTCTTATATCTTCGTGCTTCTTTTTGTTACGGAATCGACATTCTTTGTCATCTGAAAACCCGGGGACACAAAATTATTTCCACGCATAATACCTCAAAAAAGATTGTTTTTGACAAAAGAATAAGGTATGATATACGGTAAGAAAGAATGGAAGGGTTTCGCCTATGTTTGAGATGTTTATTACCCTGCTCGCTGCGATCATCGCGAGTGCATACGGATTATCCAAATCGGTATTCATGAATGGCCCTTACCGCAACTATTACCGGCTGGGCTTACTGGCTTTTATTCTTCTGGCTCTCCTTATCACCTTCACTTACCGTAAGATCAGGAATAACCGGATACGCCGGATGAATGTCAATCTGGAACATTATCTGTATTATCATAAATATACTTCTGTCCTCTACAGAATAGGATATTTCATCAGTTACCTGATTATGAATATCCTCTTTGATTACAACTATATGAGGCGTAATTTCAACTTCTGCAAGGGGCTTGATGTGTATGACGGCGGAGTCAGCGAGTATTATATCAAGTTCAGAAATACATGGTACAAGTACCTGTCCCTCACCCTCAAGAGGCACCGGGTATCCCTGAAGAAGCTGCAGGCTTTTGCCGCAGTCATGAAGAATGAGATGATCTATGAGGCTCTGCCGGATGACGAGATCAAAGCCTACTATAAGCTCTTTGATCATGAGGCTGCCGCCTGCTTCCAGGAGAATCACAAGGTGACCAAAGACATGATGTCCAGGTTTGAGAGTTACAGCCATGTGATGAAGACATATCGTAAGCATGTGCTTAAGCGGTATAAAGTTCTTCTCTATGTGGAGAAGCGTGAACCACGCATCAGGGAGCTGGTCAACCTCAAGGACTTCAGGGAGAAGCGTGACGTCAATGATTACAAGAAGATGGATTTCCGTTGAGTACCCGTCTCCCTCTGATTAAATGAAAACCATTTCCTAAGAAAGGCAGCCATGCTGTTACAGTTCCTATTCTGTAAACGCATGGCTGCCTGTTTTTTTTATTCTTACTGACCCATCCGCTGACGGACGATCTCAAATGCCAGGATCCCGGCTGCCACAGAGGCATTGAGGGAGTCGATATCCCCCCTCATGGGAATGGAGACGATATAGTCACATTTTTCCTTTACAAGCCGGCTTACCCCGCTGCCCTCGTTGCCGATCACCAGACCCATCGGACCGGTGAGGTTCTGCCGGTACATAAGGTCTCCTGCCATGTCCGCGCAGGCGAACCACATGCCCTTTTCCTTGAGCTGTTCAATGGTCCTGGCCATGTTGGTGACCCGGGCCACCGGTGTATAATGAAGGGCTCCTGCGCTGACTTTAGCTACGGTACCCGTAAGGCCGACTGCCCGTCTTTTGGGGATGATCACCCCGTGGGCTCCCGCCAGGTTGGCTGTCCGGATGATGGCCCCCAGATTGTGGGGGTCTTCAATCTCGTCACAGAGAATGAAAAAGGGGTCTTCTCCCTTCTCCTCTGCCCTGGCCAGCAGATCTTCCACCTGGGCGTATTCAAAGGCTGCCGCAAAGGCCACCACTCCCTGATGTTTACCGTGGTCACTGAGGGAATCCAGTTTTTCCCGGGAGACAAACCTGACCTGGGTATCCTGCTTCTTTGCTTCCCTCAGGATGGTCTTGATGGGGCCGTCCTGGCTTCCATCCAGGATAAAGAGTTTATCGATGGTCTTGCCGGACCGGAATGCCTCGATCACCGCATTTCTTCCCAGCAAAGTTAATTCTTCGTATGCCATTTCTTCTCCTGCTGATTCTTATTCTGCGTCCGTTTCCTCTTCCGAAAGACCAATCCCGGTCAATTCCAGAAGGCGTTCCATCCTGCCTGCCAGATAAAGGTATCCCAGCAGGGTCTCGAAGGCGGTAGCGATCCGGTAGTCATGCCGGGTCTGGTTTTTGGCCGTGGACAGCGGCTTGGCGTTTTTTCCCCTGCGGAAGATGGTTTCCTCCTCCTCAGTCAGATGGGGAAGGATCCTTTCCATAACCTGGGTCTGCCCCTTGGCACTTACCAGGGCAGTCACCTGCTTCTGGAATTTCCCGGGGCGGGTATTTCCCCTGGTCACCATCATGGTCCTGATCACCAGATCGTAAACACTGTCCCCGATATAAGCCAGGGACAAGGGGGAATAGGTACGCAGTTCCTGCTCGCTTAAGGGGTAGTGATCATGGATAAGGCCTAAGCTCTTTTCCATTTCACACCTGCTCTCGTATCCTCCAGGATGATCCCCTGCTCAAGCAGCTGACTTCTGATCTCATCGGCCCGGGCAAAGTTTTTGGCCTTCCTGGCCTGCTGACGTTCCTCGATCAGGGCTTCGATATCGGAATCAAGTAGTTCCTCTTCCTTCTCCGTGATGATGCCCAGGATGTCGCAGAGTTTCACCAGGGTTTCCCTGGCATAGGAAATATAAGCTTTTCCGGAATCTTTTGCGGTGACGTTAGCCAGTTTGACGATCTCAAAGACAGCGGCGATGGCGTCTGCAGTGTTGAAATCATCTTCCATGGCTTCTTCGTATTTTGCCACCAGCTCTTTGATCCGGTCTGCGTTTTTCTCCTCTTCTTCAGTCATGGGGCCTTCCTTGGCTGTCCCTTCCAGGCTCTTGAGGCTGTCCACACAGGTCAGGATACGTTCCAGGCCGTTCTTGGAGGCCTCCACCAGGGTGTCACTGAAATTCAGGGGGCTGCGGTAATGGGCGCTCAGCATGAAGAAACGGATCACCTGAAGGGGATATTTCTCGCTGATCTCGCGCACGGTAAAGAAATTGCCGGCAGATTTGGACATCTTCTTGTTATCGATATTTAAAAATGCATTGTGCATCCAGTAATTGGCGAATTTTTCTCCGTTGGCCGCCTCGCTCTGGGCGATCTCGTTCTCATGATGGGGGAAGACCAGATCTTCTCCGCCGGCATGGATATCGATGGTCCTGCCGATGTATTTCTTGGACATGACGGAACACTCGATATGCCAGCCCGGACGGCCGTCACCCCAGGGTGATGGCCAGGAGGGCTCTCCTTCTTTTTTGGGCTTCCAGAGGACGAAATCCATGGGATCTTCCTTCTCGTCACTCACGGCGATCCGGATGCCGGCCTGCATGTCATCCAGATTCTTGTTGGACAGGTGGCCGTAGTCTTTAAAACTCCTGGTTTTGAAATAAACGGTCCCGTCTTTCTCATAGGCATGGCCTTTCTCGATCAGGGTCCGGATCATGGCGATCATGCCGTCGATCTCCTCGGTGGCCTTGGGATGATGGGTGGCTTCTTTTACGTTAAGCCCTTCCATATCCTTCTTGCACTCTTTGATGAATCTCTCGGAGATCTCCTGGGAGGATACCCCTTCCTCATTGGCTTTCTTGATGATCTTGTCATCCACGTCGGTAAAGTTGGATACGTAATTCACATCATATCCTTTGTACTCGAAATACCGGCGAACGGTGTCGAACACCACCATGGGTCTGGCGTTGCCGATATGGATATAGTTGTAAACGGTGGGACCGCATACATACATCCCCACTTTTCCTTCATGGACAGGGACAAATTCCTCTTTACGGTTGGTCATGGTATTATAAAGCTTCATATTCTTCCTCCTGATATGCCCTGCATGGATCCGCGGATCACATGGGACATCCTTTGCATTCGTCACATTTTTTCTCTCCGTAAAGGAGGTCTGCTCCTACAAAATTCTGGATCTCCGACAGGAGACATACCGCATTTGCGGCAATACCCAGTCCTTCTCCGGTGAAACCCAGCCCCTCCTCCGTGGTGGCTTTTACATTTACCTGTCCTTCCTGGATCCCCAGGGCGGAGGCGATATTTTTCCGCATGGCAGGTATATAGGGCGCCAGCTTGGGTCTCTGGGCGATCACCGTACAGTCAATGTTCTCAATAAAATAGGCCTTATCCTCCAGCAGGGTCCGCACATGAGCCAGCAGTTCCATACTGTCAGCCCCCTTGTAGGCGGGATCGGTATCCGGAAAATGTTTCCCGATATCTCCCAGGGCGGCGGCACCGAGCAGGGCATCCATGACGGCATGGATCAGCAC
>CACZOS010000440.1 GCA_902782815.1 uncultured Lachnospiraceae bacterium
ACTGTTCTCCGGATTCATCCTGCAGCGGTGCATTGATGACAACAAGATCATAATACCTCTCCAGAATACTGCGCCTGGCTGATACTGCGGTTTTCCGGGAATCCACTGACATGAATCCCTGTAATGACCTTCTGGCAACCGAATCAAACTTCTCCGAAGAGGATACGATCAGGACAGAATGCATGATGTCTTCCTTTTTTGCCATAGCTCCCCTCCTCATCTTTTCTCGGCCATCCCGGCTCCGCGCACCGTGGAAGGCTGTCTGAATACAGTTTTCAGGTATATTGTCTACGGATAAAGATATTTTGCTTCAACATGCTGAGCCAAAAACATTTCCTGTCAGCTTTTGGTATATTCCCGGATAATCCCTTCCGGTATGATGTTTTTTACAAATTCGCTTTTTCTGGCCAGCCTTCCAGCCTCTTTTCGAGAGCTTGGAAGAAGAGCCGCTTTGTCGTCCGGCTCGAGAGGAAGCTCAATTCCGTTTTCGATCCCGTAGAGTCCGGCGTGGATCAGAAGTGTATAGACCAGATATGGATTGCTGGATGCATCAGGGGAGCGGAGTTCGGCACGGGTTCTGCCCTGATAGGTTTCTATGTACATCAGTTCCGACTCACTCGAAGCAGACCAGTTGATCCTGTCCGGGGCACTGTTGTTTCCCAGTCGGGCATAAGAAGCATCGGTTGGATTCAGAAAAATCGTGATTTCCCTGATCTTGTCAATCACCCCGGCAGCTGCCTGTTTCGCGACATCCCTTCCCTCCTGGTCTACAGCATAGAGGTTGATATGATATCCGTTTCCGGGCTGTCCCGGAAGCGGCATCGGAGAAAAATCCGCCGTCAGCCCATACCGATCCGCAACAGTACTGACGACCATTTTGAAGGTTGTCATCTGGTCGGCGGCCTTCAGCGGCTTTCCATAATGGAAATCCACTTCGTTCTGTCCCGGCCCGCTCTCATGATGGGATCTCTCCGGTGTCAGCCCCATCTGCTCAATCGTCAGGCCGATTTCCCTCCTCACATTTTCACATTTATCCAGAGGAGCGATATCCATATAACCAGCCTCATCGTATGGGATTTTTGTCGGCATTCCCTCGTCATCTTTTTTAAAGAGATAAAATTCCGCTTCTGTCCCAAAACGAAATACCACTCCGGCTTCCCTGGCTTTCGAGACGGCTTTTTTCAGCATTATCCTTGTATCTGACTCATATGCCTTTCCGTCCGCGGTATACAGGTCACAGAGCATCCTGAGAACCTTTCCATGATCCGGACGCCAGGGAAGGACGCTGAGCGTAGAAGAATCCGGGTGGAGATATAAGGATGCATAAGGACAATCTTCAAAGCCGGCAATTTTCCTTGCGTTAATCGGAATTCCGTACTCAAATGCTTTTTTCATTTCCCCGGGCATGACCGCTATATTTTTCTGTATCCCAAAAGCATCGCGAAAAGCCAGCCGGATAAACCTGGCGTCTTCCTCTTCGATATATTTCATCACCTCATCAAACGTATATTCCATGTTTACCTCCTCATTCTTAACGCGTAAGAGCCTAATATCTTTTCCAAAGCCCTTTCATGAGCGGCAGCCTCAAAATGGTCATCCAGTGGTGGAAGATTACATTGTCCATATTTATGTGTCAGGGCAGTCTGAAGGATATGATCACAGAAAGCCGGGTTTTTCGGAAGAACAGGACCGTGGCTGTAGGTTCCGTACACATTTTTATATCGCACTCCTTCGGTTTTGTCTTTTCCGTTATTTCCAAATCCGGCCAGAACATGTCCGAGAGGCCGGACATCAGTCCCGAGAAATGTCCTTCCGCTGTGGTTCTCAAATCCGACGACGATACTTTGAAGGTTTTCTTCCGTAAGCTGATAAGCATAATTTCCGATCAGCCGTTTGGCTCCGCCGACGGTATAGAAATCGATCGTACCCAGAAATGTACACGAATGCCCATCCTGCGTTACATAATGGGTTCCCAGAATCTGATATCCGCCGCAGATACATAGAAAGGTTTTACCATCCTCGATTGCAGCTTTGAGTTCCCTTCCATTTCTTCCCTCCAGATCCCGGAGGAGGACTTCCTGTTCAAAATCCTGTCCGCCGCCCATGAAAAACAGATCAAAACCCGATAGATCCTTGACCTCTCCTGCCTTCAGTGTCTCTGTTTCACATTCAATCCCTCTCCATAAAAGACGCTTTTGCATACATAGGATATTTCCTCTGTCGCCATATAAATTCAATGTCTCCGGATAAAGATGGCAAATCTTTATTTTC
>CACZOS010000441.1 GCA_902782815.1 uncultured Lachnospiraceae bacterium
GTAGACCTTCTTGGTTTCCAGCCAGGAGTTGAAGCTTTCCTTGAGATCCGGGATATCCCCTGCCGCGTAGGCAGCTGTCACGATATTGGTCATGATAGCACCGCCGGCTGTCTTTAAGGTCACTACCTCGCTGTCCAGCATATCTGACTTGATCTGGTTCCACAGATCGCTCCGGCTGCCTCCCTCGGTGACCGTGATCCGGTCCAGGTTCACCCCGGCACTGCGGTAGATATCCGTAACACCGATGTAGTCATAGCCGATAGCTTCCAGCACCGCGCGCCACATGACTGCCTGGTCGGTGTCGGTATATATATTTAAGAAGGCCCCACCGGCATTGGCGAAGTCCGCGCTGCCTCCGGTAAGGTAAGGCAGGAAGAGAACTCCTTTGGAACCGACGGGTACGGAAGCTGCCCTCTCGGAAAGCACATCATAGTAGTCTCCGTCGTCCAGCTTATCACAGACATTATCTCTGAACCAGCGGAGGGACAGACCGCCCGTCCGGATAAAGCCCCAGTAAAAATAGGTGTTCTCCATAGTGCCGCTGTTAAAGATCAGACCGGATTCGGGAGTGGACAGTTCCGGTTTGATCCCGTCCGTGGATACGCAGAACATGGCACAGGTTCCCGCCACGTCCGCTGCCATATTGGGGCCGGTGAGCCCGCAGCCGATCATGGACTGCATGGTATCCCCGGCACCGCCGCAGATCAGGGTTTCCTCCGTCAGTCCGGTATAGTCGGCCAGTTCTTTGGTCAGTTTACCCACCACATCCCAGGGTTTGATGATCCTGGGCATGTATGAAGGATCGATGCCGAGGATATCCAGCTGTTCTTTGGACCATTCTTTCTTGTATACATGGTAGCCCATACCCCATCCGGACATGGTCCCCCAGTCGATGAAGGCATCTTCCGCCTTCAGACCGGCAAGATTCATGAGGATGTAGGGGCAGTTGTGGACAAATTTCTTCCCTCTGTCCCGGAAGGCCTGATCATTGGCCAGGAACCAGCGGGCAAACATGGCGGGAAACATAACGTTGGGCACGGCATTGCCCGTCTCTTTTGCCCAGATATCATAGTTCATGGCAGTCAGCTGTTCCACATCCTCCTGGGTTCTGGAATCCAGATAATTGATGTAGGGGGTGACGGCCTTTCCGTTTTCATCTATTCCCACGATTCCGCAGATGATCCCGTCACCGAATACGGCACGGATCTCCGCGGGATCTATTCCTTTCTTTCCTGCTTCTGCCACGCAGGCCTTGATTCCTTCTTTGACTCCTTCCACATAGTCATCGGCGTTCATCTGTACCCAGCCGGAATGAGGGTACTCAAATCTGGTGGGAGTGTTGTATTCTGCCACACACTCCATCTGAAGATTGTAGAGCACCACTTTAACACTGGATGTGCCTGCGTCAAATCCGATATAATACTTTCCCATAGTCATCCTCCTCCTTAATTCAGATAAAAATCGGACCGGTCGGACTCTTCCGGGAGTCCGCCACAGTATGTGTAGAAGAATCTTCAAAAAAAATGCCCTGAGATACAGCACTCAGGGCATAGTCTATGAAAAAAGATAATATCACAGTCTGAACTTTCAATATATCCGCAGACTCCATGCTTTGACCCGCACAGACAGGCAGACATATCGAACGTATCATAATGCTTCTTCCATCCGGACTCTACCGTCGGCTCCAGACTCTCACTGGATCATGCCAAAAGGCTCGCGGGCTCGCATCTTAACGATACATACCGCCGGTCAGGAATCTCACCTTGCCCTGAAGACTTATTCTACATCCAAGTAGTATTATACTCCGGGCGGGCTGACATTTCAAGGATTTCTTTGCCACCTGTTTCCTCTGCTACCTCACCAGTAATGTGACGCAGGTACTTACCCCGTTCTGGGTGTAGATATAGATCCTGGTCTTTCCGGCAGATTTTGCGGTGATTCTTCCCTTTGAGTTCACAGTGGCTATGGCGGTATCCGCGATTTCATAGGAGAGACCTCTGTATTTCATTACCTTTTTCTTTCCTGCCTTTTTCAGAGAAGTCTTCAGGGTGAAGCTCTTTCCTTTTTTCAGGATCAGGGTCTTCATCCTGACATTTTTCAGGCTGACCTTGCTGTAATTGGTGTATTTTTTGCTTCCGGCAGTGGTCACAAAGACCGTCTTGCTCTCCGCCAGTAACCGGCTGCCTTTGAAAGCTTTGATAATGAACTGATAATAGGTTCCCTTTTTCAGCGGGATCAGGCCGATGCTTTTCACAGTAGTGCCTGTGATCCCCTTTTCCGTCCTCATCAGTTTTACCGGGATCCTGTTTTTCCCGCACAGATTGCCGTAGATTTCGTAATGGTCAGCCCCGGCCAGGGACTTCCAGGTCAGTTTTACGGATTTATTCGTGATCTTCCCGGTTTTTGCCTGAAGGGCTGAGAAGGAGGTGTCCGCCTTTACCGGGATTATGATCCCCGGTTGGGCAGGGAGGACTGCCCTGTGTTCCCAGGCTGCCTCAAAATGCCATTTCTGTGCATGGGCAGCTCCGTTTTTATAGTGGACCTGGACATTGGTTCCGGAAGCGGTCTTTCCGTCGGTTACATCCAGGCGGAAACCGTTAATCCGGTTGATCAGCTCGTAAGCGCCGCTTCCTGCACTTTTGATGATCCAGAGCTGGTCTCTTAGGTTGTCATTTGCGGAAAGTCTGACATTTTTCTTGTTATATACCGCTTCGTTTCCCTCCACATCAAGGACCAGACCGGTGTCTTTCTGAATAATCTGATAACGCCCGTTCTTCTGGTGTCTGACTGAGAAAACCGCTGCGGATGCCTTGCTGCCGGTCAGCTGGATATTCTTGTTGCTGCCGATTCCCAGGTAGGACTGGCCCGACACGTCCGACCGGATGTAATAATCCCCGTCGGGGAAACCGGAATTGATATCCCGGCTCTCCGTGAGGAACTTCCATTTCTGAGCCTTGGATTTGTTGAATGTATAGAGCTGGATATTCTGACCGTTGGCCACCGTTCCTCCGGAGACATCCAGAGCATAGCCTCCGCATTTGTTCCTCACATAGAAGTAGCCGTTGTCCGCCGGTTCCAGATCCCATTGCTGGTCATCCTTGCCATTATAGGGGTACTGCTGGACATTGGCTCCGGAAGAGGTCTGGTTACTCCCGGGGATATCCAGACTTTTGCCGCTGTTGGTGTTGATGATCTTATAACATCCGTTGTTTAAGTATGTCAGGGCAAATACATGTTCCTTAAGGGTGGACTGATAGGTGGTCACATTGGCCCTGTCGGCTTTGGAATTACCATAGATAGTCATATACTGGCCGCCGCCCACTCCGGATTCCACCAGGTATTTATCATCGGATATACTTCTTGTTCCGGTTACAGCCTTGTGGGAGGTCAGAGCATAGGGAGCAGAATAGACACCGTCCCCTAGCATTTTTGCACTGTTATAATTCGATATGGGGATGTCTGATTTAGTACAGGTAACATCCCAGCGGATCTTACAGCATGTATCCTTGTTGCAGTCTCCGTAGGTGACATTGTTGCCGGAAACGGCGGTAATGAAGATCACATGGGCTCCGTTGCCGTAGCGGACAATATCCCCTGCCTTCAGGCTGTCCAGATTCTTTTTTTTGTCCCAGGATCCGGGCATGGTTCCGTAGGCGTCATAGCCGCATTTGAAGGCAAATCCCCAACACTGGGTCAGATCCCAGCCTGTGGCGGTATCGTGGAACCAGTTGCATCTGTTTCCCCAGGTATTTCCGTCGGGGCCATGCAGATTCACATGGTCCGAACATTTTGTTGTGGTGGTTTTATTGACGTTTCCCCCGTTCCAATAGTGGCCGGCCGGAAATTTTGACTTCAGTTCATTGAGCGTCATGGCTGCGTTTACTCTCTGAGGCATAGCCAGACACATGATGACCATAATAAAGAATAAAATACTTATCTTTCCCGAAACTTTTCTTTTTAACATACCAATCCCTCCCTGATTGTGCGCCCGGTCCTTATCTTTCCCGGGAATAATAGCAAATGAGAATTATTATAGCTATGTTCTAGCACAGGGAAGAAAAAAAATTTTTCAAAAAAAGCCGCGGCAAATTCATGATCTGCCGCGGGATTATTTCAGTCATATATTGTTCTTTGAGGGAGGCTTTGATCCCCTCCGGATCATTCTA
>CACZOS010000442.1 GCA_902782815.1 uncultured Lachnospiraceae bacterium
GATTACGATATCACGGCCATCCAGTATGCTCTTTTTACGGGAGATGCGGAAGATCCTCTGGAGGAGGGGACTCTCAATCAGCTGGAGGATCAGGAAGAGGAAGGGACCCGGAGGGGGACCATCGTTTTTGAGACGAATATAAAGAAGGGGAAGAACTATTACCTGCGTATGGCGGTCCGTCTGGACAACAATACCCGGGTTTTCTTCTATACCAAACTGGTTAACGGCGAAGGCTGTCACCTGGAGGAAGGGATGGATTTTGCAGTACGGTTCCATCATAACCTGTTTGACAAGAACGCCTTCAATAATAACATCACCTATCTGGAACCATCTCAGGACCGCAGGACCACCAGTTTGGGAGATGTGGATATCCATTCCAGTGTGGATGCTGTCTCCTTCGGGAGTATGTCGGTGAAACAGGAGAGTGATCCGGTGATCACCGTAAAGGAGATCAATGACGTATATGTGGTTCTGCAGATGAATACCATCCTGTCCTCTGAGATCAGGGAGGGGGTCGTTCAGTTTTATGATCTTAAGGAAGATTTTAAACTGAGATACACCACGGACAGAATGTATCTTCTGAAATATAACCGGACCATGAGGGCCTACTATAACAAGGCTCTGAATGACCCCTCCAAGAACTATATTACCCTGGGCATCCAGAATGCTGACGAGATCGACCATAAAAGCAGCGACAGCGGCAATAAAGTAGCTTTTGTCCAGCAGGGTCAGCTCTGGTACTATAATTATCATTCATCGGATGTTGCCAAAGTATACAGTTTTTCCCCGGAGAATCCCGGAGACCTGCGGGATAACCGGGACAGCCATGATATAAAGATCCTGCAGATGGACGATGACGGAAATATCGTCTATATCGTATACGGCTATATGAACCGCGGCCATTATGAGGGAAGAAACGGAATCTACCTCATGCGTTATAATGAAGCCGACAGATGTAACGAGGAACTTGCCTTCTTCTCCACCCCCATACCCTATGAACGGATGAAGAAGGATGTGGAAAAGCTGTCTTATCTCAACAAAAATAATGTGTTTTACTGTATCCTGGACGGAGATCTTCATGCCATTGACTTAAAAACCCGTAAGGATGAGGTTCTGAAAACAGGTATGATCAATCAGAATGTCACCGCTTCCAGGGACCAGAGCATCATCGCCATAGAAGGTGAACATGATCTTACCAAAAATAAAAATATCCAGATGATCGATCTGGAATCCGGCCAGGAACATGAATTTCACTGTTCCGACGATGAGAGGATCCGGGCAGTGGGTTTTCTCTCCAATGATTTTATCTTCGGTACCGCCTCTGCTTCCGATGTGAGCCTTTCTTCCGGAAATGTACTGACGTTTCCCATGAAGAGCCTGTCCATCGTCAATATCGAGGGTACGGAAAAGAAAAATTATAAAAAGGATAAACGGTATATACTCCAGACAGAGATTGAAGGAAGTGTGCTGGCCATGAAATTCGGAAAGAAGTCAGGCACTACCTTTGAACCCACCAGTGACAAAGATTACATCCGCTATAAAGAGGAGGAGGAAAGCGGGGAGGTTTCTCTGGTATACGATTATTCTCCTGTATACTGGAACCAGGTGCAGCTCAGTTTTCCAAACTATGTCTACATTCAGGTGGAACCTGATCTGATCCTGGCAAAGGTATTATCCGGGAACAGTGATATCCTCATTCCCCTTGAACGGAGCAAAGAGACCATCACCCAGTATTATGTTTATGCCGAGGGGGAAGAGAAAGGAATCTATGATAATCTTACGGAGGCTGTGCTCAGCGCGGATGCCCTGAGAGGAAGCGTGATCAGCAGCAGCGAACAGATGATGTGGGAGAGCGGTTATGCGGATTATGCCATTGTTGCCGGCATGGATCAGGTGACCAAGGTAAAATCAGATGCCAGATCTCTGGCCGGATGTCTGGAGATGATCGCCATGGTGAACGGGAAACAGGCCTCGGCTTCCTCCATTGATACAACCGGAAAGAATGTGGTGGATCTGGTGGCGGAATACAGCGGTCAGCCCTCTTATGACCTGTCCGGCTGCACCGTGAGTGAGATCCTCTACTATGTGAGCAGGGGATGCCCCATCCTGACCAGGTATTCCGGGACCAGATATGTTATCCTGATGAGCTATAACTCCACCAAACTCCGTTATCTTGATCCGGTTACCGGAAAATCCACCGCGGTGGACCGCAATGCTCTCACCCAGCAGCTGGCCGGTGCGGGAAACCATTTTTATACATACTTAGTGCCATAGTTTTATCAGCAGATAGAGATAAAGATGACCGGGATACGCCGCATAATAAAGATACTTAGGCCCTCTTCCCTTCTCACCGTTGTAGCAGAGCAGAAGGGGGAGGGAGAAGAGGCAAAGAAGCTGTATCCAGGAGTTTAAAGCCAGGATCAGCAGGGGAATAAAGCAGTAACCCAAATAGAAGCTGCCGGTTTTTTTTCGAAAATAGAAGAAGAGGATGGTCAGAACCCCCGGTGCCCCGTAATCACAACGGATGATCTCTCCCAGAAGAGGAAAGAGGATGAGGACGGCGGGCACACAGAGAGGAGAGTCCTGGTACCTGTCTGCGATGATCATGGCGGCAAACCCCAGAGCCAGGGTGAAGAACACGTTCTGGGAGGTGAGATCCATAAGATCCGTCAGGGATGCTCCCTTTTCCAGGAAGATGGATGTTCCGCCCAGGACAAGGTCAAAAGGGATCTCTGAGAGGAAGCAGAACAAGACCAGTCGGCCTAAATAATGACTCCGGTTTCGGGTGTGGTAAAAACCCTCCGCCAGGAGAAAACAGAAGATGGGAAAGGACAGTCTTCCCACGGAACGCAGAAAAAGGTAGAGGGAATCCGACATATGTGTACGGAAAGCCATTGCGCCATGGTCGATGAGCATGGTGATGAGGGCTATGGTTTTCAGCTGATAGGAATCCAGTGACATGATTACTCCTTCCCAGGCGTTTGATCTGCTCTTTTTTACGGCGGTAACCGGCAGGAATAGTATACCCTATCCCGGGAGAAAAACCCAGGCATTCCTGACAGAAAAGAGAAATTGACATTTTGGAGGTTATAATGAGCAGAATGGAGAAAAAGGAAAAGGATCTGAGAAAAAAGAAGAACTCCGGAGATAATTTTCTGGTCCTGATCGTATTTGTCCTTTTTACTGCGGGATCTATCCTGGTGGGGGTTCCCCTGATCAGCATGTATGCGGGGGCCTTTAAGACGGTGTCTTCCAGCAATGAGGATACTTTCAGGCAGTGGCAGAC
>CACZOS010000443.1 GCA_902782815.1 uncultured Lachnospiraceae bacterium
ATTTGATTTATGGAATATGGAACGAACCCCTTGACAGAAAAATCCAGATTCAATAAAGGTAAAAAAAAATGAAACCTATATTAATCACTAATGATGACGGCATCGCGGCAGAGGGCTTGCTTCGTCTTGCAAGGGCAGCAAAAGAATTCGGAGATGTCTGGGTGATCGCACCCAGGCAGCAGAGAAGTGCAGTTTCTCATTCCATCACGCTCAGGCATTCGCTGGATATCTTCCCGGTCAGTTTCCCCGTGGAAGGAGTCAGCGCTTATTCCTGCACCGGCACTCCTGCAGATTGTGTCCGTGTGGGTATTTATTCTGTTATGCCCGAAAAGCCGGATGTTGTACTTTCAGGCATCAATTATGGATTCAATGTCGCCTCGGACATCCAGTATTCCGCAACAGCAGGAGCGGCATTTGAAGCATCTTTTCAGGGATGTACCGGTATTGCATTGTCTGAACAGGCCTGTTCCTGTCACGAAGTAACAGATGCTCATCTTATAGGCATTCTAAAAATGCTCATTGGGCGTTCCCCGGGACCAGGGTGTATATGGAATGTGAATTTCCCCGGATGCTCATTGTCCGAGTTTAGAGGAATATTGGAAGATCGTAAGGTTTCCGCAGGATCACTGTATAGAGACCGATATAAACTGATCGAGAAACTGGATGGAGATGGGATACGTGTTATAGTAGATGGGATTTATAATGAAAACGCCGAAGAAGGGACGGATTTCTGCGCGGTTGTAAAAAAGTATATCTCGATCGGCCGCGTCCGGAATATTATATGACGCAAAGGGAGCAAGAAAGCAGGCAGGAGGACAGCAGGGCCTTCCGCCTCTGAAGGGAGCAGGCTTACATGAAAGTATCCTTTATGTAAGCCTGCTCTCTTATTTTGATCAGGAGCCGTAATGCTGCCGGTTCAGCAGGGCGATCATTTCTTTAAACAGGTCAATGGCGTACTGCGGCACAAAACTCTTTGGCATGGTGGTCCTGATTTCCACGATCGACATATTTGACAGGAACATACGGACAAAACCGCTGTCGGCAAGCTCAGGAGCATGCTCCACAAAATAGTTTTCCGCCGCGCTCTGCGAGAGCAGCTGGCCTAAAGTGGAGTCCTCGGAGTAGGGTTCTTTCTCGAAGGAAAGGGAGGTTTCGTACACAAAGTCATATTCGCCGGAGCCCATTTCCTTCTCCTGCAGTCCGGGCAGGCTGACTTTAGCCATGGTGTTTTCGGGGACGCTTATATGGGCGGTGATCTGTCCGTTCCGGCACCTGAGCTTTACAGAAAGAAGGCCGTAAGGTGTCTCATAGGCGGCTTTCACCTCAGAGATTCCCTTCACAAGACGCGGGGCGATCCGGCTTTTTTTATAGCCAGGCTCCAGGGCTTCAAGTCCCGCCAGCTCCTTTACCAGCCAGTCGCCTATGGTGGCAAAGCCGTACTGATTCAGGGAGTTCATCTCAAAGAGATTAAAGCTGCCGTCCTCGTTGACGCCGTCCCACAGCTCCCAGACCGTGGTAGCGCCCAGATTCACTTCGTACAGCCAGGAGGGACAATCCTCTTTGAACAGGATATCGCCCATCAGCTGATGCAGTCCGTTCCGGCTCAGTACATGGGGCAGATACTCGGTACCCACAAAGCCGGTGCGCAGATGCTTTTTATTCTTGATGAGGTTCAGCTTCAGGAAGTCCAGAACACGCTGGCGGTGCTGCTCCTCCACCAGGTCAAAACGCAGTGCCAGGGCTGCGGCGGTCTGGGTATCGGAAAGAAGCCGGCCGTTCGGCGTCACATACTCGGCGCGGAACTTTTGCAGTACATCCTTATAAAGCGCACGCCATTTAGCCTCATCCTCCGTCTTCCCCAGTACAGAGGCAGCCTTCGCCATGATATCGATGGAATAGAGATAATAAGCGTTGCCTATCAGATGCAGCTCTGTGCCGCCCCCCTTCTCTTCGGTGGAGGGGAAGAGGATACCTTCGGGAGTTTTCCGGAAGGGCCCCTTGGGAGAATCCAGGGCCAGCCAGTCGCCGAACTGCGCGCTGGTCTCATTCTGCAGCAGACCGCTCTCTCCGGCGAGACGCCGTGTGTATTCCACGGAGCCTGCCATGCTGTCATACTGCTCTTTGAGTACCCGGCTGTCGCCGTAGGTCTCCCAG
>CACZOS010000444.1 GCA_902782815.1 uncultured Lachnospiraceae bacterium
AATCGTCAAGGTTGAAATATCTGCTGATACTGTTGAGAAAAATGATCCGCCACAAGAAGCTGCTGGAACCGTCATGTTTTCAATTAATGGAACGGTAATCTCAGTAGCAGAAGATATATCGGAACAATTTCTCAGAAAGCTGGTGGAGGCAGTAAAACATGGTTCTTGCTAACCTTTGTGTTGACAACATCTATCTCATCACAGGGTATACAAACATGAGAAAGTCTGTGCCGGGCCTGGTAGCAATTATTGTACAGCAGTATCAGATAAGGCCGGATGAGAGAAGTGCTTTTCTGTTCTGTGGGAAACGAGCAGATCGAATGAAGATAATTCTGTGGGAAAATGACGGATTCTTGCTTCTGTACAAACTTCCCTCTGGATTCAGATATCAATGGCCTAGAAATCCTCAGGAAGCAAAGAAGCTGACAAAGGCACAATATCTTCGTTTGTTGGAGGGCTTACTGATCGACCCAAGGAACAGCCAACTGCCGAGAGATCTGGTATAACGATTCCAAGAAAAACAAGAAAATATTTAAAATTTTCTTCAAAACCAAAAGGAGTTTAGCACCTCCCTGTCGAATATATAGTAAGAAACTGACGGGGAGGTGCTGGTTATGATGAGGCCTGATACAAAGAATCTGAGGCCGGAAATAGCCAGCTACATCTTAACCTTGGAACATACAAACCGACAGTTACAGGAGGAACTTCGAAAAAGAGATAATCAGTTTGCCCAATTAGAGAATCGGGTTGCCGACTTACAGCAGATGCTTATGAATCTGCAGCGGATGCACTTTGGAAGAAAAAGTGAGAAGATCGCAGTTTCTCTGGGAGAGCAGCTTAGCATGCTTGATCCTGAAGAAAAGGATCCGGCAGACGTCACTTCAACAAATACTGATGAAGAAGAAATCGTAGTCGCCACACATAAGCGTAAGAAGCGAAAGCAATCAGAGATAATTGGTGATATACAGGTTGTTGTGCATCCGGTGGAGATTCCTGAAAAAGAGAAGCAGTGTCCACGATGCGGAAACAGGGACCTTGAACGGATCGGCACTGAAGTGCTGTACAGTGAGTACGTCAGGGTACCTGCGCATATTGAGAGACATGATTATGTCACTGAGAAGTTTGCCTGTCACAATTGCGAGGAAGGGACTGGAAACTGCGAGACCTGTGACCATGCAGATACAGACGCATGCAAGACATGTCAGAATCGTCCGAAGATGGTTGTCATTGGCGGGAAGCTCCCTGAGGAGCTGAAGCATCCTCTGATTAAAGGAAGCAAAGCGAGTCCATCCATCGTTGGACAGATTTACTACGATGAATTTGTACAGGGGCTGCCAAGATACCGGCAGGAAAAGGAATGGGAAAGATTACAATTTCCCATCCCGCGTCAAACGATGACGAACTGGATCCTGGATATCGATGGAAGGCTAATGCAGCCGCTTGTAGATTACCTGGGGAGAGTTGCAAAGGCTGAATCGACCGTCATACACGGAGATGAAACCGGAGTCAAAGTTCTTCAGGTAAAGACAGAAGGCGGCAACCCGAAGAAATGTCACATGTGGGTGATCCGCACCGGGGAGCATGAAAAGAAACAGATTGTCATCTTTAGCTTCCGAACTTCACGGGAAGGAAAGGAGGCTGTGGATATCCTGAGCGGATACGAAAACTATTTCATATCTGATGGATACTCAGGATACAATGAGCTCGGCAAAAGCGCCGTACGGTGCGGATGCTGGGATCATTATTCCAGAAGTATCATTATTCCAGAAGTATCATTATTCCAGAACCAATCGGAAAAGCCGCATGATGAAAGCGACAGCAAGAATACTTCTTGAATAATGATAACGTTCTTATAATTGACCTCATCAAATTTAAGGAGGTCAGTTATGGCGGTAAACTATTGTTTCAGTGAACTTATCGAGAGGGTTCTTGATCAGCTCAGAGAACTCGGGTACATGGACTCGACTTTGGCGGTTTATCGTCGGACCTACAATCGGGTGCATGCATCTATCAAACAGCGGGGTACAGACTATTATTCAAAAGAAGACGGTGAGGTTTTTCTTCAGAATACACATGT
>CACZOS010000445.1 GCA_902782815.1 uncultured Lachnospiraceae bacterium
ATCCGGAGATCGCAGGGATCGATATTTCCGGGGGAATCTATGATATCGCTTCCGGGAAAGTGGAATGGATAGACTGATTTTTTTAATAATTATTCTTGAAATTTGCAGCAAAAATATGATATTCTTTAAAGCGACGTGTGGCAGAAACTGTGTAAACCCAGTTATCTGTCATACGTTTTTTTTGTCTAAGGAGGCTGTAAAAATGGAAGTAAATGAAAACCGCTTTCTGGGAGAGGAAAGTGTAGGAAAACTGATGAGGGGCTATGCGGTCCCCTGCATCATCTCCCTGCTTGTAGGAGCGTTGTATAATATCGTTGACCAGATCTTTATCGCAAACGCAAGTTATCTGGGGTCCTACGGGAATGCTGCAAATACGGTGGTCTTCCCCCTCACGGTCATCGCACTTGCAATCGCGGTTATGATCGGAGACGGATGCTGTGCGTATGTATCCTTGAGTCTGGGAATGAGGGAACAGAAGAATGCAAGGAAGAGTGTAGGAAACGCTGTTGTTCTTATGGTGGCAGGCAGTATTGTGTTGATGCTGTTATACCTGGTGTTCAGTAATGCAATCCTCACCATGTTCGGGGGCACGGTAAATGCGGAAACCTTCAGGCATTCAAAAGAGTATTTCTTTTATATAACACTGGGAATACCCTTCTATATGTTCGGACAGGCAATGAATCCGGTGATCAGGGCAGACGGCAGTCCGAAATTTGCCATGGTATCAACCCTTGCCGGGGCCATGATCAATATCATTCTTGACCCTATCTTCATCTTTGTTTTCAAATGGGGAATGATGGGGGCAGCTGTGGCTACTGTTGCCGGACAGATTGCAACCGCCCTGCTGGCAGTATGGTATATAACACAGATGAAGAGCATTAAACCCGGGAAGGAAGATTTCAGACCGGAGGCAGCGATCATTAAGAAAACGCTGATGCTTGGTATTACAAGCTTTCTGTCCCAGATATCCCTGGTTGCAGCAATGGCGGCGATCAACAATATGATCCGTAAGTATGGTGCCATGGATGATATATTCGGCCAGGAACAGTACGCACAGATTCCCATGGCTGTGGTGGGCATCGTTATGAAGTTCTTCCAGATCGTGATCTCCATAGTGGTGGGTATGGCGGCCGGATGTATTCCTATTGTCGGTTATAATATGGGTGCGGGACTTAAAGACAGGGTGAGGAAACTGTTCACCACCCTTCTAACAGCCGAAGCGACTGTGGGAGCAGTCGCGCTTGTGATTGTCGAGGTATTTCCCCTGGGACTCATCAGTATATTCGGAGCAGCTAATGAAAGCACGTTTTATACGGATTTTGCCATCAGGGCATTCCGGATATACCTTTGCATGATGATTTTTGCCTGTGTAAATAAGGCCTGCTTTATCTTCCTCCAGGCAATGGGAAAAGCCCTGGAATCAACTCTTTTGTCCATGATCAGGGAGATTGTATTCGGAGTAGGCCTTGCCCTGCTGCTGCCGATAAGATTTGGACTTGACGGAGTCCTTTATTCCATGCCGGTGTCAGATATTCTGACTTTTATCATAGCCTTATTGCTGATCTGTCGGACCTACAGACAACTTAAAGAGGGTTCCTCGTTCAGGTAAAAGACATCAACAACATTTATTAACCCGTGATCAGTGACAGCTGGCTGCGGGTTTTTAAATTTCTCTTGCGAACTTTTGTTAGATTGTATTATAATATGTTAGAAATAACTAACTTAAGCCTATGTATTTTGAGATATTTTTTTTGATTTACAGGTTAGCAGATTCTAACTAAAAAGGATATTAAGGCAGAGATTATAAACGCCTTATCGATAAGCACTACAGGGAGGAAAGAAGTATGTTTGAATTGCTTGAGAAAATCAACTGGAAAAGAGTAGGAACATTTGCCGGAGGCGTATTGTTTGGCACCGCGGGAATCCGGGCCTTATCCGGCAGCGATGCCAAAAAGGTCTACACCCATACGACTGCTGCTGTGCTTCGGGCTAAAGATTGTCTTATGGATCGGATCACGATTATCCAGGAGAATGCAGAAGACATCTATGAGGGAGCCCTGCAGATAAACGAGGAGAGGATTGGTGAAGAAGAATACGAGGACTTGCCGGAAGACGGGACCGAGGTGGAATAATTGAAATTCTGTATCAAAGATGAGATAAAGGGACGAATCCGTGTTCATCTGAACCGGCAAAAGTTAGACTGTGAGCAGGCTGACTGCCTTCAACGATATCTGGAAGAGATTTCCGGGGTATACAGAGTAAAAGTCTATGAGCGGACTGCCGATGCAGCAGTCTCTTTTTGCGAAGACCGGGAAAGAAAAGTTCGGGAGCGTCTTTTGCAGGCTCTTTGCAGTTTCCGTTTTTCCAAATCGGAGGACGAGGACGAAACACAAAGGATACATTCCGGAAGAGCCCTCAACAAAGAATATAAGGAGCAGCTGATACGGAAGATCATGTTGTGGTCCGGCTGCCGGATATTCCTTCCCAGGCCTTTATGTGCTATCCGCATGGGAATAAAATCCTTGTCCTTTCTCAGAAAAGGGTTTTGTTCTCTCAGAAAAGGGCGATTGGAAGTGGAGGTGTTGGATGCTGTGGCAATCACCGTTTCCATGGTCCGGGGTGATTACGGTACTGCAGGATCGGTGATGATGCTGCTTGAGATCGGAGAGATCCTTGAAGAGTGGACACACAAAAAATCTGTGGAGGATCTGGCCCGTACCATGGCCATTCATGTAGATAAGGTCTGGCTGTTGTCGGGAGAGAAAGAAATCCTCGTGCCTTGTGACCGGATACAGGAAAATGACTGTATCCATATACATATGGGGAATGTCATTCCTTTTGACGGCCTGGTGGAATCCGGAGAAGCCATGGTGAACCAGGCATCTCTGACCGGGGAAGCTTTGCCGGTCCGAAAGGCAGAAGTCAGCTCGGTCTTTGCCGGTACTGTGGCGGAAGAAGGTTCCCTTTTCGTCCGTGTAAGACAGAAAGCGGGCGGAAGCCGTTATGAGAAAATCGTCACTATGATCGAGGAATCGGAGAAACTCAAATCAAACCTGGAAAGCAGGGCAGAACAGCTGGCTGACCGTCTGGTTCCTTATACTTTTCTGGGAACCGGCCTGGTGTACGCGTTGACAAGAGATGTGACAAGAGCACTGTCTGTTCTCATGGTTGATTTCTCCTGTGCCCTGAAACTGGCTATGCCCATATCTGTACTGTCTGCCATCCGGGAGTCCGGTAAGTATGGTATGACCGTAAAAGGGGGAAAGTTCCTGGAGGCCGCGGCGGAAGTGGACACCATAGTATTTGACAAGACGGGCACACTGACCAAAGCAGCTCCCAGGGTGGCTGAAGTGGTTTCTTTTGGGGACTGGGATCCGCAGGAAGCCCTTCGTGTCGCTGCCTGTCTTGAGGAACATTTCCCTCATTCTATTGCCAGAGCCGTTGTGGATGAAGCATCCGCCCGGGGTATCCATCACGATGAGATGCACTCAAAGGTAGATTATATTGTCGCCCATGGCATCTCAACTTTTATCGAAGACAAAAAAGCAATCATAGGCAGTTATCACTTTGTGTTTGAAGATGAGTGCTGTAAAATTCCCC
>CACZOS010000446.1 GCA_902782815.1 uncultured Lachnospiraceae bacterium
CTGGACATGATCAATGTCTACGCGCCAGAAATCGATATATTACCGCCTGCACAGGCGCTGGATGCCAAAGGACTTGGAATATATATGTCCGGCATCAATTCCCAAAACCGCAGGTCGGACAAAATTTCCATATTCAGTGCTCCGCAGCTTGGATATCTGTGCCGTGGAACCTACGATCCGGCCTGTGTGGATTCAGCATTCATGAAAGAGTTTGCAAAAGAGCTGTCTTTACAGCTGCAGTCGATCGTTTCCGCTGATACGCCGCAGCCGTCTGGGGAAAAGAACCCCACAGTATGGAAGGTTCCCGATGAAACAAAGCCCGGAATCTTTCCTTCCAGACTTTTTTCTTGCGCAAAGGCTGAGGAAAAAGACGCTGTGCATCTTGCTGGAAAAAAAGGAGAAAAACCAATGTTAGCTATCTGGGGTTTCAATGACCTATCTGTGAAAATGATCGACCGCCTTTCGGAAGAAGAGCGGGAGCAGATTTGCCTGGTGCTTCCCAAAAAGGATACCCCCGTGAAGGGAGACGGCAAGGTCAAGGTGTTCAGGGTTGACGAGCTGCCGCTTTCCAACATAGAAAAAATCCTTATTCCATCCATGGGCGTTTTCTGGAATGTCAGCCGGATAAAGGAAAGGGCAGCCTATCGAATGCTCAAGAACAAAATTGGACTGGAAGATGACCGGATCTGTTTCATGGATTATCCTACCTTTGACAGGGAACTGACCGAACGCGGTTCGATGGATGCGCTTTTGAAATCGGAAACAATACCATTTCTCATGCATCTGGAATATGAGGTGACCCATCACTGCAACTTAAACTGCAGATCCTGCAGCCATTTCAGCCCTTTGACGGAAAAGAAATTTGGCGACCTGGAACAGTTTTTGAGAGATCTGGAACGGATCCGCTCGATGATCGATTATATCGGTGAAATCCAGCTGCTGGGCGGCGAACCATTGCTGAACCCGGATCTGTACCGCTTTGTCCAGGAAGCCAGGAGGATCTATCCGTATGCCCAGATCAATGTGGTTACGAACGGGATCTTGCTTATGTCCGTCGATGAACGGCTGAAGGAAGCCATGAAAAGTACAGGAGCGGCCTTCAGAGTATCTGTCTACCCTCCGTTTAAGTCTTATGTGAAAAATGCGATACAGCAGCTGAAAAAAGAAGGGCTGCTCTTCAGAAGCGACTATGAAATGGATCAGTTTTCTTCCGGACTCAATCCTGATGGCAGCTCAGACGCAGAAACAGCAGATGCCCGATGCATGCAGAACTATTGCCATATTTTTGAAAACGGGAAGCTGTCGAGATGCGGTATAGCCCATAAGATTCCGGTATATGCTGGCTACTACCACCTGGAAAATGTTTTCCCGGACTGCAGTCTGAGTCTGTACGACAGGGAACTGACACCCCGGAAACTGCAGTCTTACCTGATGAACCCGATTGAAATGTGCAGGTATTGTGGCAAGCCGGTTGTCTCGCCCTGGACGCGGGCAGGTAAAAACCCTGCGAAAGAGGATTGGATTGGAGAAGGACCATTTGAAAGCAAAGGGAACCCTTCCGACAGGGCAAATCACATTGGAAAACTTGCATGTATAACCTGGATATGGTATAAATCGATTAAAAAAAGTTTTCTATGGTAGTTCCATAAGTAAGAAGCTCATGAGGAAGATCCCGTTATGCCAAAGTTCTGTTTAAGCGAGGCGTTTTCGGACAGTTGTATGGAGTATGCTGATGCAGAGAACCTCTTGCTGCAAGCGTGCAACTGTTTTGAGCATGAAACCATCTCACACTATATTTTCGAAAACGCAATACGCCATCCCGAGAGGCACGCATATGAATGGTACGATCCCGGGATGGATCAGGTTGAATTTATCACATATGGAGGGTTGATAACGCAGATCGCTGCATTGGGCAGCGAACTGTACCGCCTTGGCTTCAAGGGAAAAACGATTGCCCTGATTGGAAAAGCGTCTTATCCGTGGATTCTGTTTTTTCTTGCGGCTCTGTGCGGCGACATGGTTGCCCTTCCTCTGGATCCTGACCTGGATGGCGAAGCACTGGCGAAGCGCCTTAGACATTGCAGGGTCAGTCTTGTTGTCACAGAATCGGAGAATACGCTCTCCAAAGTAGAGATAGAGGGCAGCCAACGGCTATACTTTAAGGATACCTCTCAGATGCTCAGATCAGGAAACACTCTGCTTCGGGCGCATAGAGGCGACTGGCCAGGAACTTTGATCCGGGAGAAGAAGCCCTGCCTGATGGTGTTTACATCCGGAACAGGCGGTGGTATGAAGGCAGCGGTACTTCGGCAGGAGAATCTGACCGTAGAACGCTACGTATGGCGTGATTTGCTCAACAGTAAGGATAAGAGCTTACTGACTTATCCCCTCAACCACATCGCCGGCATCGGACATTTGAGAGGCACGCTTTTGACGGGTTCCACCACCTTTCTCAGCGGGGGGTTACGGGAGCTGCTTGCTGAACTGAACTATGTAAGACCGGCGATCCTCTTTCTGGTTCCGGCTCAAACGACGCTGCTGTATGAAATCCTGAACGGGTGTACTGTAGAGGAGGGAAGAAAACGACTGGGAGGAAACCTGAAGGGTATTGTGAATAAAGGAGCGCCGCTTCCGGAGAAAATGCGGGAGCTTTTTGCCCTTTATGGAATAGAGGTCGTGTCTGAATACGGTCTTACCGAGTGCTGCGGTGGAGTGACCGCTTCCTGTGTACGGGACGGCAGACTGTGGTCCAAACCCGGTTCTGTGGGGGTGGTCATAGAAGGACTTGACGTTTCCATCGATTGCCCCGATGAATGCGGTATAGGCGAAATCATGATCATGGGTCAGAATGTATTTGATGGATACTTCGAGGACGAATCGCAGACAAGGACGATCCTGTATGATGGCGTGATTCATACCGGAGATCTGGGGTATCTCGATGAAGAACGCTTTTTGTATATCGTTGGCCGCAAAAAGAACATTATTATTTCAGCCAGTGGTGAAAATATCATTCCGGAGGAACTGGAGACGGAGCTTTACAGGATTCCCAGAGTAAAGGAATGTCTTGTTTATGAAAAGGACGGCGAGGTTGCCGCCAGAATTTATACCGGAACGGCAGATGCTATGGAAAATGAGCGGCTTAAAGGAGTTCTGCGAAGCATCAACCGTTCTCTGCCCGTTTATAAGAAAATTAAGCAGTTTGAATTGAGCAGCGAACCGCTCCTCAAGACAGGATCAGGGAAGATACGGAGAAACGGATAGCAGAGGCTGCGGGAGGGAAAATCGGGATGGAAATCTGGA
>CACZOS010000447.1 GCA_902782815.1 uncultured Lachnospiraceae bacterium
ACCGGACCCCGGCCCCGGGCATACCAGCACAGGACGGCCGGCAGGGGGGAAACCACAGTCAATCCCACCCAGATCATGGCATAACTCCTGGGAAAGAAACCTGCCACATATTTACTGAAAAGGTAATAGCAGACCACCATACCTGCGAAGAAAAGAAAAACATTGAGCGCTGCCCTCAGGGGACTGCGGGCAAAAACCGCGATGAAAAAGGCCAGAAACAGCCAGGGGGCAAACGTTCCCAGATAATTATGCAGGTCTGCGGCCTGGTCAAGCCGGGCAAGGAACGGGGGAAGGTCTGCCTGAAAATGATCCAGATATTTGGAAAAGAGGCCCAGGATACAGCCTGCGGCCAGGATACCGATGGAGATAAGAAGATCCTTTTTCCATGAAGATCTTACTTCTGCCGGGCGGATGGATTCCGGATATTTCATGATACTACCCCCATAAATAATGAGTATAACTCTCTGATATTGCTGCAGGATGATTATAGCACAGAAGAAGGGATTAAGATACCTGTGTGAAGGAGGACGCCGGAGACCTTGAGATATGACAACATTATTTCCGGAAAATTTTTGGAACGTCTGAACCGTTTCGTAGCCCATGTGGAGATTGACGGCCGGACTGAGGCTGTCCATGTGAAGAATACAGGAAGGTGCCGGGAACTGCTGCTTCCCGGCGCCTGTGTTTATCTGACCGAACCCGGAACTCCCGGGAGAAAGACCAGGTATGACCTGGTGGCCGTCAGGAAGGGTGACGGAAAGCTTTTCAATATCGACAGTCAGGCCCCCAACAGGGTGGTGAAGGAGTGGCTGGAGGACCAGGGGTTTGACCGGATTAGACCGGAATATACCTATGGGGATTCACGGCTCGATTTCCGGATGGAAAGGGGAGAGGACCGATTTCTCATGGAGGTGAAAGGCTGTACATTAGAGATTGATGAAATTGGATATTTCCCGGATGCTCCCACTCAACGGGGAGTGAAGCACCTGAGGGAACTGATCCGTGCCGTCTCGGAAGGCTACAGGGCCATAGCGGCATTTGTGCTCCAGATGGACGGGGTAAAGGAAATCCGGCCAAATGTGGTCACACACCCGGAATTCGGAGAGGTGCTGAAAGAAGCGGAAAGCGCAGGGGTCAGGATCCTGCCTCTGTCCTGCCATGTGGAACCCGACAGCCTGATCATCCTGCCGGGACAGGAGATATGAAAAATGAGCTTATATGCCATCGGTGACCTTCACCTGCATTACCAGTCCGAGCTGAAGGCACCGAATCAGCTGAAAAACCGCATATGGAAAAAACATGAAGAGAAGTTTCGGAAGAACTGCGGGAAGATGATCCGGGAAGAGGATACCCTGGTGCTGGTGGGAGACCACAGCTGGGGGAGAAACCTGTCTGAATGCCAGCTGGATCTTCAGTATATCAGCGACCTGCCTGGAAGAAAGATCCTGACCAGGGGCAATCACGACATGTTCTGGGAAGTAAATAAAACCGGCCGTCTTAACGAGCTGTATAAGCCGGGTCTTAACTTTCTCCAAAATAATTACGAAACTTATCAGGACTATGCTCTGGTAGCCACAAAGGGATTTACTTTTGAAGGACCCTTCTACATTGACCGGCGCAACAGGATCGTGGGCTGGGACCGGGAGGCGGAAGACCATGCCAAAAAGCTGGTGAAAAGAGAGCTGGACCGCCTTCGCCTGGCCTTTGAGCTGGCAAAAGGAGACGGTTTCCGGAAGTTTATCCTTTTTCTGCACTATCCGCCCACAAATATCCTGGAAGACCGCAGCGGATTTACTGATCTGGCTGAGGAATATGGGGCGGAGAAAGTGATCTATGCCCACAGCCACGGGGAGAGCCGTTTCCATGACAGTATCCACGGGGAGTACCGGGGGAGGACCTATCACCTGGTCTCGGGAGATTATCTGCGGTGGAAGCCTCTCAAAGTTTTGGCTTGATCCGAGCGAGACTTCACTAGTAGTATGCCTGCAGTGGACTTATATAAGGGTGTTTGCAGGACTGTAGTTTATATTACCGGTCG
>CACZOS010000448.1 GCA_902782815.1 uncultured Lachnospiraceae bacterium
AACTGCCCAAACTTCCCATTTATATTCTGGAGACAGGCTATTTTATGATCGACAGGGAGCTGGAGATCGCCCTCATGCAGGATGGGGCCAGGGGAATCGTTCACTACCGTCCGCGGCACGGCAAAGAATTCGCGCGGGAGATCAGACAGATCTGTGACGCGGTCTATATGCAGCAGAATGCGGATTCCCTCAAGAAACTGTCCAAAGCCCTTACCTTTGAGACGGCACCTTTGATCCAGAGTGAGAAAAATCAGGCTATCATCCGTCTGAGAAACTTCCAGCTGGAGCAGATCGTGTCCGTGAAAGACCAGCAGAATGTGATGATCGATTCCGAGAAGATCGAGACCCGGTTCTCCGATATCATCGGAGCGGAGGGAGCCAAGGAAGAACTCGCCTTCTTCGTGGAATACCTGAAGAACCCCAAGAAATTCCTGGCCAGAAACCTTCGCGCCCCCAAGGGAATCCTTCTTTACGGCGCTCCCGGAACAGGCAAGACCATGCTGGCCAAGGCCATGGCAGGGGAAGCCAATGTGGCTTTCCTGAGCACCGAAGGCAGCAGTTTCATGAACAAATATGTGGGAATCGGCGCAGCAGCGGTGAGAGAGCTCTTTGCAAGAGCCAGGAGATATGCTCCCTCCATCATTTTCATCGATGAGATCGACACCATCGGAAGACAGCGCACCGGAAGCGAAAATTCCAGAGAATCCGATGCTACTCTGAATGCTCTTCTGACGGAGATGGACGGGATGAAAGTTGACCCCAAACGCCCCGTATTTGTTCTGGCGGCCACCAATTATGACGTGGAAGACGGAAAGGGTATCGGCAGGATTGACGAAGCCCTGGCCAGAAGATTTGACCGAAAGATCCGGATGGATCTCCCGGATAAAGAGGGCAGGAAACAGTTCCTCACCATCAAGATGGAAGGACTTTCCGTCAGCAGACAGATGATCACCCAGGTGGCAGACCGGTCCATCGGAATGAGTCTGGCCAACCTGGAATCCGCCATCGAGCTGGCAAAACGGAATGCCCTTAAGGCAGCCACCGTTGTGGATGACAAGCTGTTTGATGAAGCATTCGAAACCATCGTCCACGGCGAGAAGAAAGACTGGGGCAAGGATGTCCTGGAGCGGGTGGCAAGACACGAGATCGGCCACACGATCATCAGTTTCAACACAGGGGAAGATCCCGCCTACGTCACCATTGTTGCCAGGGGAAGCCACGGCGGATATATGCAGAAACAGGAAAACAATTCACCGATCCGGACCAGACAGGAGCTGCGTGATGCAATCCGAATCGCTCTGGGAGGACGCGCAGCGGAGATCATTTATTACGGTGAGGATGGAATCACCACCGGTTCCTCCGCAGATCTTGCCAAGGCAACTTCCATCGCCAGACAGATGGTATGCAGCTACGGCATGGATGATGACCTTGGCCTGGTAGTCTACTCCAGGGAAGAGATGAATCAGCCCTATCTGGCGGAAAAAATCCATCAGAAGGTCAACAGCATCCTCAAGGAAGAGCTGGAGAAGGCCATGGATGAACTTAAGGCTTCCAGGAGCTCCATGGATCTGCTTGTGGACAAGCTGCTTGAGAAGAATCAGTTATCCGGAGAGGAAATCTCAGATATTCTGCTGTAAGAAGGAGAGGGATAAATGGCTATCGTTCGTAATACTACCATCGTAGAAGACTACCTGTTTGACTATGACTATACTTTCAAAGACAGGGATGATGAGGACGGCTATCACCATATAACCTTCCTCAGGAAGAATACCTCTCCTGATGCCGCGGTGATCCGGATCCCCAAATTCCGTGTTCACCTGATCTGCAGCGATCACGGGGTTTATGTGAAATGCACAGCCCTGGATTTTGCCGTAAATGAGGACGAGAGCCGGAGAGACGCGGTGATGAGGTATTTCAATATCATCAATCAGCATACAAAGATCGCATGTTTCTTTATTAATCCTGATAACGGGGAAGTATCCTCCAGTATGTATATCGACACCCTGGATGCGCCTCTGACCGAAAAGAGACTTAACACTGTGCTCATGAATGTCTTCGCTCAGTTCGAGCGATATCTTGCCGGCGCTGTTATGTACAGCCGGGGCATAGATATCGACCCCTTCAGGCTTTATGAGGACTGCACCAACAAATGAGAAACCGGAGGTTGTCATTTGGCTAAAAATGAATTGAGAATCATTGCGGGATCCCACATCGGATCCCGCAGTGAAAATCAGGATAATCTGGTGATCGACCGTTTTGTGGCGGGAAATAAATCAACCTTCAGGGACTTTGTCTATCAGAATGCCATCCCCATCCGTGAGGATGACATTCTGTATTTTATGGTCTGTGACGGCATGGGAGGCGGCAAGGACGGAAAGGAAGCATCCGGGACCGCTGCCCGTGTCTTTTCCAGACAGCTTGGTGACCTGAAAGATCAGGCAAATCCTGTGGAGGTTTTCAAACTATTTCTTCGGATGAACCGGCAAATCGTGAACTACTATGAGAATGCCGGAGGAAAAGGGGGTACCACCTGTTCCCTGCTGGAACTTCGCGGTGACGGGACCATGCAAGTCTACAATGTGGGGGACAGCCCGGTCTACCATCTTTCCCGGGGCAGGTTCAGGATGATCAGCCAGGAACAGAATGCGGCGGGAATGAAGAGAAGAAGGGGAGACCTTACCCTCCTCCCCGATGAGAACGGAAGGGATAAGAGGATGCTCCTGGGTTATCTGGGAGACTCCACGGAAAGGTCTCTGCTCAATCTTTATTACAGTGACCGGCTATCTTATGAACGGGGAGACTATCTGCTGCTGTGTTCCGACGGCCTTACGGGAGCCATAGAGGAAGAGAGACTGGTGGATCTCATAGAATTCGGCACGGATCCTCAGGAACTGATCCGGGAGTGCAGGGCTCATCCGAAGAATGATAACATTACCTTTATTCTTATTCAGATCCTCTGACCACTGTTTTATGGGCTGCCCGGGTTTCCGGGAAGACGGTATCCTTCCCGGATAAATGAAGATTTGACACCGGGCCTCACATCATATAAAATGGTCTGGTATACGGAATGACGAGTGTCACCCTACGGGGATACTCTTTAGATACCGGGACGGCTTTTCTCAGGATCTGCCGGTTCATCCCGAAATGGATTTTAAGAGGAAGAGAAGGATTATGGAAAAGATTATTTTGACAGGAGACAGACCGACAGGCAGACTTCATGTGGGCCATTATGTAGGCTCATTAAAACGGAGAGTCGAATTGCAGGATTCCGGGGAGTACGACAAGATCTACATCATGATCGCAGATGCCCAGGCCCTGACGGACAATGCTGACAATCCGGAAAAAGTACGGCAGAATATCATGGAGGTTGCTCTGGACTACCTTTCCGTGGGACTGGATCCCGGGAAATCCACTCTCTTTATCCAGTCTATGGTTCCCCAGCTGACTGAGCTTACTTTCTATTATTCTAACCTGGTGACCGTATCCCGCCTCCAGCGTAATCCTACGGTGAAGGCCGAGATCCAGATGCGTAATTTCGAGGCCAGCATCCCGGTCGGCTTTTTTACCTATCCCATCAGTCAGGCTGCGGATATCACAGCATTTAAAGCTACCACCGTTCCTGTGGGGGAAGACCAGATGCCCATGCTGGAGCAGTGCAAGGAGATCGTCCATAAATTCAACAGTGTATACGGCGAGACCCTGGTGGATCCCAAGATCCTTCTGCCCGATAATGAGGCGTGCCTCCGTCTTCCGGGTATAGACGGAAAAGCAAAGATGAGTAAATCCCT
>CACZOS010000449.1 GCA_902782815.1 uncultured Lachnospiraceae bacterium
ACCGTCTTTCATGGCAACGACGCCATGAAGGGCCAGCGGCATGGCCACCCAGTGGTATTTTTTCACTCCGCCGTAATAATGAGTATCCAGGTAGGCCAGTTCCGTGTCTTCATAGAGGGGCTTCTGCTTCAGGTCAAGACGGGGGGAATCGATGTGGGCACAGAGGATATTCATCCCCTCTGTCACAGGTTTCCTTCCGATCTGAAACAGGGCGATGGTCTTACCCATGCAGAGAGAATAGACCTTGTCTCCAGGTTTCAGGGGTGCTCCGCCTCCCTCGATCAGGTCGTTCATGTCCCGGAAGCCGGCCGCTTCCGCCTCTGCCTGAAAAAAGGCCGCACATTCTCTTTCTGTCTTATTTTCACTGATAAAGGTCCGGTAGTCCGAGGCCAGCGTCTCCAGGGCTTTCAGCTCTTCCTCACCATAATTCATCCAGCAGTTTTCTCTTTTCATCTTCAGTCTGTTCCTTTCTGTCTCCTGTCCGTCTGTAATGCATAAGGAATTCGCGCCGCTTGACGCGGCGCGACCCTTCGTTTCTCTTTCTTTTATCAGGAACGTCTCAGCATCCTGATATGGAATCCGGGCCGGCTCTGCCGACATCTTTCCTGACCGGATTCCCGGGGAAATCTATCTTCTTCGGTCTCCGTAATTGACATTGACCACCTTCAGCTCATCATCACTGAGGCTGTCCAGATCCATGTCCGGCAGCTCCGGATGTTCCATCTCCTTTTGGTCTTCCGGATCCAGGGCAAATGTCACCAGAAGGGTATCCTAAGTGACGGAGTCTCCGTTCTTCACATAGACTTCATGCACGGTACCATTGACCTTGGAGGCGACTGCGGTCTCCAGCTGCATGGATTCAATCACCATCAGGGGCTGATTCTTCTTTACGTGGTCGCCGGCCTTGATCTGGATGTCACAGATGGTACCCGGCAGTGTAGCTCCCAGGTGACCCGGATTCTTGCGGTCTACCTTCAGCTGGTTATCCTTCTTCACGTCAAAGTTCTTGTCCAGGATGCGGATCTCCCGGAGAAAACCGTTGACCTCGAACTGCATGGTGTGATAGCCCTGGTCATCCACCTCCGTCTCCGTGATAAATTTGATGGAAGTGTCGATGCCGTCATCAATCTGGATGACCGTCTCCTCACCGGGCCGGAGTCCGTAGAAATAGACATGGCTCTCCAGTTTGGAAACATCGTTGTAAGCCTCAAAATGCTCACAGTAGTCTTCATAAACTCTGGGGTAGAGGGCATAACTCAGGGTCTTCTGCTCCATGACAGCCTCGTCTTCCATGCTGTCCATGTAGAAATTGCTCTTTAAAAAGTGGGCGATGGCGTCAAAATCCAGATCCGGCAGAAGGCTTCCCGGCCGCACAGTGATAGGCTCCTGCCCTTTGAGGACCAGCTTCTGCATTCTCTCCGGGAACCCGCCCTCCGGCTGTCCCAGCTCTCCGCGGAAATACTGGATGACAGAGTCGGGGAAGATCAGGTCCTCTCCCTTCCCGAAAATATTTTCTTTGGTCAGCCGGTTCTTCCACATGAAGATCGCCAGGTCTCCCACCACCTTGGAGGTGGGGGTCACCTTGATGATATTGCCCAGGAGGTCATCTGCCTCCTTGTAGAGTTCTTTCACTTCGCCGAAATTCTTACCGCCGCCGATGGCTTCCACCTGGGCCTCAAAGTTGGAGTACTGACCGCCGGGAATCTCATACTTGTAGATTTCAGAATCCGGAGACTTGATGTCGCTCTCGTAAACCTGGAAGGCTTTCCGCTCGTGACGGTAGTAATTGTCGAGAATCAGCAGACCTTCCGGATCGATTTTTGTATCTCGTTTCGTTCCCTTAAGAATCTCAACCAGGGTGTTGAGGGAAGGCTGACTGGTCAGGGAGCTCATGGAGCCGATGGCGCAGTCCACGATATCCACTCCGGCCTCGGCCGCCATCAGGTAGGTGGCGATGCCGTTGCCCGTGGTGTCGTGGGTATGGAGATGGATGGGGATCTTTACCTCCTGCTTCAGGGCCGTGATCAGCTCTTTG
>CACZOS010000450.1 GCA_902782815.1 uncultured Lachnospiraceae bacterium
ATGGTAATCGTTACGATAGGGTTTGCCATAATAATATCCTCACTTAAAGCAGTATTCTTGTACGGAGTTTATTGTAGCAGATAGCAGATATTTCTGAAACAGTTTTTGTTTTTTGTTTGGTGCAAACGTGGTATCATTATAGACGGAAACGTGGCAAAATCGAAAGGATTCCATACCGGCATACAGGAGCAGAAAGCTAGCTATGAACCAGTCATTAGTACTTTCGCAAAAACAGATTCTGTCGCAGCATCTTATACAGTCAATGGAAATTCTGCAGATGAGTGCTGTTGAACTGGAGGCATACCTTGAGAACCTGTCCATGGAAAACCCAGTGGTAGAACTGGAAAGCGCACAGGGGACAGCAGAAAACATGAAAGAGATGATGCTGTCGCGAAAACTGGAGTGGCTGGAATCTACCGATTATCAGAATAAAGTCTACTACAAAGAAGATAAGCAGAATGATGACAGCTACTGGCAGGATATCAGTGATTCCGGAGAAGTTCTTTCAGAATACCTGCTGGCGCAGTTGGTCACACCGGACTATACAGCGCAGGAGCATCAGATCATGGAGTATCTGATCTATTCGCTTGATTCCAAAGGCTACTATACGGATGATCCGGCAGCGGCGGCGGAAACATGGAATGTCAGTGAAGAAGAAATTCTGCGTCTTCTAAGCGAAGTACAGCAACTGGATCCAGCCGGAGTCGGTGCGCGGGATCTTTCAGAATGTCTGCTGCTTCAGCTTATCCGGAAACCCACATGGAATGAAGTTACGGAAACGATCATCCGTGATTATCTGGATGAAGTTGCACGTAATCATCTTTCCAATATTGCAAAGAAAATGAAAGTGTCTCTGTCAGAAGTACAGGATGCCTGCGATGAGATACGTACGTTGAATCCCAAGCCGGGAAATGCCTTCAGCGATCGGAGCCGGATGCAGTATATCAGCCCGGATGCCGTGATCGTACGCGTAGAAGATGGTTTTGAAATCCTGATCAACGAATACCAATATCCGAAATTCCATATCAGCACGTATTATCAGGAACTGGAAAAGACCGTTACCGATGCGGAAACGAAAAAATACCTGAGGGAAAAGATTCAGCAGGCACAGAATGTTGCCGGCAATATCCAGCAGAGATCTTCCACTTTGTCACAGGTACTGCATGTTCTGGTAGACAAACAGCAGGAATTCTTCCTGAAAGGCGTGGGAAACCGTCGCCCGCTGAAACTGTCGGACATTTCAGAAGCTACCGGTCTGCACGAATCCACCATCAGTCGAACCCTGCGCAGCAAGTATCTGCAGTGTACCTGGGGCATTTATCCGCTGAATTATTTTCTTACTTCGGTTGCGGCGAAAAATGCGGAATCCGGAGAGGAGCAGACACCGGAATACATCAAAACGCAGATCCGTGAGATCATTGAGAACGAAGATAAGAAAAAACCGCTGAGCGATGAAGCCATCAGCAAGCAGTTGTCTGAAAAACAGATTGCTATCTCCAGACGAACGGTAAACAAGTACCGGCAGGAAATGGGGATTCCCGATAAGAACGGCAGAAAAACATGGTGAGTGTTGCCGGTATAAGTCAGCGGGAAATGTTTCCGGCAAAGATATTCGATAGATGCACACAGGTAATGCCGCGTTCGCAGGCGGCAAGAAGTGTGGTATAGGTGTCTTCAATCAAAGCGCATTCCTGCAGAGAGCAGCCGGTTTCGGCTGCGTTTTTTTCAATTACAGAGAGCTTCTGAAGATCTTTCTGTACAAACAGAAGGTCTTCGAACAGGTCCGGGTACCAGGTGCTGATAAATTTCCGCTTGGCTGCCGGCTCATATTCCGAATAAATGGTGGACAGGACATACAGTTTGGCGCCTTCTTGCTTTAAGGAAGCGGCAAATGTACGGACTGCGGGAAGGGGACGGCAGAGACCGTAACTGTCTTCGCCGGATTTGTTGCAGTACGCAAGCCAGCCCTGAGCGGTAAAACCGATGGACATATCGCCAGACGGCACAGGATATTGCGGCGCGCTGAGGACACCGTCCAGATCAAAAAAAGCCAGAACTATGCGTTGTTCTCCGTTTACTGTATGCATATCTGTAGTCCCCTGTATTGGATTGCTGCTTTCATAATGATACAATAAGAAAAAAAAGAAGGAAATACAGAAAATGACGGATGAAGAACTGCGCTGGGAAGCCGTAAAGACAGAACACCTGATAAAAGACCAGTGGATCGATTTTCGAAAGACAGCGTATCGCCTTCCGGACGGAAATGTATTTGAGCCCTATTACAGTTACAGCCGCCGCAGTTATGTTGTGATCGTCGCTTCTGATGAGCACGGGAAATATCTGTGTGTGCGGCAGTTCCGGTACGGAATCGGCAAGGTTACGATTGAATTCCCGGCAGGGGGAATCGCCTGCGAAGGAGATACGGAGTATACAGTACCTGATGAGAAAATGGTCAAGTCGGAAACACCGGAAGAAGCGGCAAAGCGGGAACTGCTGGAGGAAACCGGATATGAATCGGATGACTGGGAACGTCTTCTTACAGTTCCGTCAAATGCTACTATTGCGGATAATTACGCACATATCTTCCGGGCGAGAAACTGCAGACGCGTTTCCGGTCTGCACCTTGATGAAGGAGAGTTTCTTCAGGTAGAACAGCTGACCG
>CACZOS010000451.1 GCA_902782815.1 uncultured Lachnospiraceae bacterium
TAGTTTACACCGGTCTTGAGGTGAAGCACCTCTTTAAGCTTTACTTCGGAGCAGCTGTGGCCGTATCGTTCAAGGATGGAGGCAAATTGCCTGATGCCTTCCTCATTTGTTCTCTCCGATCTTCCCACGAAGAAATGATTCCCGCACATCATGACATCTCCACCCTCCAGGGTTCCGGGATAAGTGATATGCTCGATCCTTTCCCGGGGGTAGAAGTTCATGATCTCTTTTTCCATGGAAATAATCTCACCGTTTCTGGAGGCTGCGGCGGGATTAGTGATGATGGCACATTTATCAGTAAGCACAGCAGGATCCTCCACAAAACAGGAATCGGGGAAATCCTCATCCGCAGGGAGAACAGTCACCTTGACTCCGCATTGCTTCAAGGCTTCAATATAGGCTGCGTGCTGGACCAGGGCAAGTTCATAGTTCGGAAAGCCGGGATACAGCCCCGATGTAATCCCCTTTTCCATAGCCCTGCAGGGGATTCTCACTATCACATTGCTGAATTTTCTCATTTTAACCATTACATCACCTCACCGGAATAAGGTCAGCAGATCCTCCGGACGGGAGATCACATAATCGGCACCGGCGACCTTGAGTTCCTCAAGGCTCCCATATCCCCATAGGACTCCTGCACTGCTGATCCTGTTTTCCTTCGCTCCTTCAATATCCTGGTTCCGGTCACCTGCCATCAAAACAGAATCCCTGTCGGAAATATCCGGATTTTCCAGCAAATGGGCAATCACATCGGCTTTCCTGCTGATCTTTCCGTCCATTGTTGCCGCACCGATATGATCAAAAAAGGGATACAGACCGAAGTGGCGAAGAATCCGTACAGAAAACTCATATGGTTTCGAGGTTGCCAGTGCGATGATCACTCCACTCTTCTTCAGCGAAGAGAGCATTTCCGAAATACCCGGATAAACCTTGTTCTCAAATATTCCGTCATCGCGGTAATACTCCCGGTAATATTCAATAGCCTGTAGAGCCTGGGATTCCGTGAATCCAAAATATTTTTGAAAAGAATCCGACAGAGGCGGACCGATAAAGGGATGAAGTTGCCTTTTGTCCGTCACATGGATATCATATTTGTTCAGTGCGTACATGACCGCATTGGTTATCCCTGGCTCCGAATCGGTCAAGGTCCCGTCCAGATCCAGGAAACAGTATTTAAAACTCATACTCAGATTCCTCATGCATCATATTGTATCATCAGTCCATCGCGTAACGGTCAATGGCAAGGTCAGCGGGATAATATATCCTGTCATCCGCCACCAGCCTGGCCACACCATCTTTAGCTTCGATAATATTTACCGCGCAGTTGTAAGGCACATGACCATGCCAGTACTCGGAGGGATCCTCATATAGGAAATTCAGCATGGCCCGCAAAGCACATCCATGAATACCGATCAGATAGGTTTTGTCATCATCACGGGCGATCAGTTCCTTCAGGAATTCCTGAGTCCTCTTCATGACATCCTGCACACATTCTCCGTTGGGAAAACCTTTAAAACTAAAGGGGTCATCATGAAAAATGACTCCATCCTGACCCAGCTCATCAAAAGACTTTCCCTCAAGATCTCCGAAACTGATTTCTCTGATCCGGTCATCCGTCAGAACAGGAATATCATTTCCACTTTCCCTCAGCACGATCTCAACCGTTTCCATGGCCCGGACCAGGGGGCTGGATATGCAGCAGTCAAAATGAACATCCTTCAATGCCCTTCCGGTTACCTCTGCCAGATCCCGGCCGCTTTGATTCAGGGGTTCATCCAGCCATCCCTGCATAAGGCCAAGTATGTTCAGATCCGTCTCCCCATGTCTGATAATATAGATTTTCATTTTTCTGCATCCTCACTTTCTACCGAATCAGATCTGTGCCGTTCAGCATTAAAGTCCGAAGCTCAAAGCCGCCAGAACATAGAATCCGATAACATAAATGGTCGTCACCAGGTCCAGAATGCCCAGAAGCTGTACTATCCTGTATTGGCCGGCAATCTTCCGTCCCACAATAAAAGGAATAAAACCCAGAAAAGCCAGGAAAAAAGTTATGTAGATTACCGTCCTGTCGGTTCCGGAAAATTTTCCTGCTATGATAAGATAGAATGACACGACAACGGAAACCAGAGGGATCAGCTCCATAATGATCGCAGTTATTTTTTTGCTCATGATAAAACCTCCGTCATAACAATCTATGTAAATTGTCTTTTTTTATTCCACCAGATTGGTGATCCAGATTCCTTTTCCCACAAGATAATATCCGAATAGCACCTTGATCAGTTCCGCTCCCTGAACAATGGCCAGAATGACCAGGATGGATAAGGAGCTGAACCGACACAGGAGATAGGCCAGGGGTACGGAAACGGTCCAGGAAAAAACGCTGTCAAAAATGAAGGTAACCACTGTTTTTCCGCCGGATCTCAAGACAAAATACAGGGTGTTCATCATGCCCTGGAGAGGGAAAAAGACAGCCAGGATGATGATAAACCATGTGGCAAGTTCCTTGACTTCAGACGTAGTATTGTAAGCCCTCGGGAAAATGCCCGACAGACCGATCAGGATAAGGCTCAGAATGACGCAGACTGCTCCGTTGAACCACAGCAGTTTTCTTGCGCTCTCCTTCGCCTCATCAAAACGGGAAGCACCCAGGAACTGGCCTTCCAGTATACCGGCAGCAGCACCGAGATTGATAAAAACCACATTTAAAAGATTGCACAAAACATTTGCTATATTGAGTCCCGCCACCACGGCCAGTCCCTTCCTGGAATAACACTGGGCAAGGGCTGCTACACCTGCCGCCCAGAGAAACTCATTGCAAAAAATGGGTATGCTTTTGATGATGATGGTCTTCATCTGCCTGATGGGGATCCGGAGAGTGTCATATACGTGTTCCAGATAAGGAAACTCGTCACTTTTTACCCTGCGCCAGCCGGCGATCACCGCAAGATCCACAAACCGGGATAAAACGGTGGCAATAGCAGCTCCCCTTACTCCCAGAGCCGGCATCCCTGCTTTGCCATAGATCAGGATATAATTAAAGACAATGTCAACCGCCACGGAGATCAGTCCGGCAACCATGGGCTCGAAACTGTGATTCATCTCACGGAAGCTGACCGCGTAGACCTGGGTAAGAGCAAAGGGGATCAGACCGATCAGCATGATATTGAGATAATCCAGTCCATGCCTCATGGTCAGCTCCGGATCGAAGGAACCTCCTCCTCCGGTCAGATAAAGGCGGATCAGAAAGGGACCTGCCAGGAGAAATAGGAGGATTCCGGCAAAGGTGATGATCCCGGCTATCCAGATTTTCAGCCTGAAAACCCTGGCAAAACCCTCTTTGTCCCCATGCCCGAAATACTGTGCACCGTAGATACCCGGACCGGACAGACCACCGAAGACAGCCAGGTTGAATACAAACAGGATCTGTGCGCTGATGGATACCCCTGTGATGCTTTCCGTGCCCAGGCTGCCCACCATCAGATTATCCACCAGGACCACCGCGTTGGCGATCCCGCTCTGAATCATCATGGGAATTGCCAGCAGCAGGGCTTTTCTGTATATACTTGTATCTTTCCTATCCTGATACATCATCTTTTTCCGGTTATCCTGTTTTATTTTTTCAGTGCGATCCTTATCACTTTTGCCATCAGCGGTACATAGGTTGTCAGAAATACTAAAGCAGCAATCCTCATTACGGCCTTTTTATATTTTTCATGCAGCCTGGCTCCGACCATCAGTCCCATGGAGAAAAGACAGAATTTCACCGCCGCAAAATCTTTCCACGTGCTCTCTTTTGCATATCTGTTGCCAAGGCCCAGTAATTTATTCATAGACTCTTCCTCCAAGTTATTGTGGGTTTTAATCATTTTTCCTTTTATTTGTCCATGTTCTGACAATTATCCTCTGTCTCTTTTACGTTAAAATAAAGTAACGAATAATTGCCGTTTACAGGAAGTGAGGATATATTATGATCATTAATTTTGTAGAGATTGACGGATACCCCCTTGCCATTGAGGCAGAACCGGACGACGAAGCTTTAATGAAGCTTGAACCCAGGGCTTACAGAATCTGTATCGAACAGGGGATCCATTTATTTAAGGGAACAAACGGAATCCATTATCTGCTGGATCAAGATGGAAACGTACTGGCTTACGGTCTACAGACCATACGGGCTTACATCAGGTTTTTTATCCTTCATGAGAAATTTACCCTGTCCTGAATCAGGGTATTATCGGGAGCTTTAGTCAAGAATATTTTTTGCGAATTCTGCCGCAGCCTTGAGGTCGACATCATTGGGTCTTCCCTTATGGATGCCCTTGAATTCACCCTTACAATGAAATTCCCGTTTGTCCATGGGGATACCCACCTTATCTGCTTCGGCTTTGACCTTCTTCCAGGTGGAATTCAGCATGGCAGCCGAACCGAAATTGACGATTTTCCCAATCTTGTTCTTGTCCAAATTAGAGATAAATTCACGTACTACGGGATCTATACTGAAGGCGTAGTAGGAGTTTCCCAGGAAAAGAATATCCACCGCCTCTTCAATGGGTTCACTGAGGGGCAGCGCCTCAACACCGACAGCCTCGGCAACCGCTTCCGCAAGCCGTTTTGTATTTCCGGTTTTCGTATAGTATCTTACTGCAATTTTCATTATTTTTTCTCCTTCTTTAACGGTCTGAACAGGATCTTCCTGTTTCTTTGTCCACATACCCTTTTGTATACCGGGCATTGAATTCCATGTTGATCTGCCTGATTTCCTTCCTGCCTTCAATATAATCCTGGTACATCTCTGCCAGACCGGCCATGCAGCCGTCACAGTTTCCCGAAAGGTTGCCCAGAGATTCCCGGACGATCCTTTCTCTTTCTTCTCTTGTTGTGTCCTTGATGAGATA
>CACZOS010000452.1 GCA_902782815.1 uncultured Lachnospiraceae bacterium
ATTCAGCGGGTAAAGAAGCCTGCCTGTCCCTACCCCGGGTGTTCCGGATGACCACAAAAGAATCCATGGAAGAGTATTTTGGTCAAACGGCGAAGAAGGAAGCCTGGGAGGGTATTTATATCCATAATCTCAACGAATGCGGTATCCTTCCTCAGACCTGGTCAGAGATTCCCAGAATCTGCTCTGCCTCCATGTATGCCTGGAACAGCAGAACGATCAGGGAAATCCCTTCTCTGGATAACGGCTGCAGATCATTTTACGAAATGCCGGTGGAACTTTCCCGGGAAGAATGGATTGAGGTTATGAAGCATTCAGTTGACGAAGAGGGGGAACTGATGGTTTACGGCCGTTTTCCCGCCATGCTGTCGGCTCAATGCATAAAGAATACACTGGGCCGCTGTAACGGCAGACCGGAGATCTGCACTCTTAAGTCCGGTACAGGAAAAAAACTGCCTGTGTCATGTCACTGTCATCCTGACTGGATCGATCCTGCATCAAAGGATGGGAGAGCGGGGAAATCCTGTTACAGCATGATCTGGACTGACAGACCCAGAGACCTCATCGGTCAGGACATGGGCGATCTGGTCTCCTTTACCGGGAGATTCCGTTTCGATCTCTTTTCCTGCCGGCCTGAGGAAGTCAGAAATCTTTTTGACAGGTTCCGGGATTGGAAGGATAATTCCTGGAAACAGATGAAAGAAGCCTCCGCAGATACAGGAAACTGGAAGAAGCCTATTGAGTAGTAAGGTAGAAAGATGCTGAATTTTATCTCAAGAAGTTCCAATTATATATTGACCATCATGTGTGCGATCTACGCCCTGTCCTGTTTTACCGTCTTTCTTCCCACCGGGGAGGAATCCCAGGCCAGAAGACTGGACAGACAGGAGTTTTTTGTGTATATCTTTCACTTCATCTGCTTCCTGGTTTTGATTCTGGAGACACTTGATCCGGTAATCCTCGCCCTCTATGGAGGTCAGTTTATTTTTTTCAAACTCCTGATCGCCATCTATCGGCGTGTGTATCCGGACAGTTCCCGCATACTTATGAACCACACCTGTTTTCTTCTGGCCATCAGTTTTGTCATGCTGGCAAGACTGTCTGTGGACAGGGCTGCAAAACAGTTCCTCATCGTCATGGCTGCCACAGTGGTATGTATGATCATTCCCTTTTTTGTGGAGATGGCAGAGTGGCTGAGCCTTCTGCGTTGGTTCTACGGAGTTTTAGGCCTGTTGTTTCTGTGTACAGTATTTGTCATCGGATCCACAAAGAACGGGTCGACAAACTGGATCTCTCTGGGTCCGGTGGATCTTCAGCCTTCGGAATTCGTGAAGATCACCTTTATCTTTTTTATCGCTGCTACCCTGGCCAAGCCTCCGGGACTCAGGGTGATGTTCATAACCATACTGTTCGCGGCCTTGCATGTACTGGTTCTGGTCATGGAGAAGGATCTGGGCGGAGCCCTGCTCTATTTTATGCTCTTTGCCCTTTTGTGTTATGTGGCTACGGGAAGACTGATCTATATATTTGGAGGGATCCTTGGGGGGGGAACGGCCTCTTTTCTGGCTTTCCGTCTGTTTTCCCATGTCCGGACCCGTTTTCAGGCATGGGTCGATCCCTGGTCTATTATTGATACCAAAGGTTATCAGATCGCCCAATCCCTTTTTGCCATTGGTACCGGGGGATGGTTCGGCCTGGGGCTTGCCCAGGGAAGACCGCTGGATATCCCGGTGGCGGACAGTGACTTTATCTTCTCCGCCATAGCTGAGGAACTGGGACTGGTATTCGCTATCTGCATCATCTTTGTCTATCTGGGGATATTCATCCATTTTATTATGATTGCCATGGATGTGAAAGAGAAGTTTTACAAGCTTCTGGCCTTTGGTTTTTCCATCTGCTTTATCATGCAGGTATTTTTATGTATAGGAGGGGTGACTAAGTTTATTCCCTCCACCGGTGTGACCCTGCCTCTTGTCAGTTACGGGGGCAGTTCCGTTTGCTCCACCCTGATGATTTTCGCCATCATGCAAGGGGTTTTTATGATTGCCTACCGGAGAACAGAAGAAGAGGAGGTGGAACAAGGTGAAGAAACTGAAAAAACTGAAAAAACCGAGGAAGTCACTCCCGGCTCCGGAAATACCGGAAAAACTCCCGGATGAAGCCGCGGATAATAAAACGGAAAAGGCCGTAAGTCCCTTTCTTCTTCTGTTTCTGCCGAAA
>CACZOS010000453.1 GCA_902782815.1 uncultured Lachnospiraceae bacterium
GCTTTGGAGGCTTCTCTGGCTTTGGAGGCTTCCTCTTCGCCATGTACCAGCTTGGTCAGTTCATAGGCAAGAATATCCTTGGCCGTATTCAGCTGGCTTCCTTCCCAGCCTGACATGGCATCGATCTCCTCCAGGGGAAGGAAAGTAAGCATGCGGATACATTTTAATACATCGGCATCTGCCACATTTCTCCAGTACTGGTAGAAATCAAAGGGACTGGTCTTCTCCGGATCAAGCCATACCGCGCCGGACTGGGTCTTTCCCATCTTCTTTCCCTCGGAGTTAAGCAGAAGGGTGATGGTCATGGCATGGGCATCCTTGCCAAGCTTACGGCGGATCAGCTCGGTGCCGCCCAGCATGTTGCTCCACTGGTCATTGCCGCCAAACTGCATGTTGCAGCCGTATTTCTGGTATAATACATAGAAATCGTAAGACTGCATGATCATGTAGTTGAACTCCAGGAAGGACAGTCCTTTTTCCATACGCTGTTTATAACACTCGGCACGGAGCATGTTATTGACAGAGAAGCAGGCGCCGACTTCACGGAGGAGGTCAACATAATTGAGATCCAGGAGCCAGTCCGCGTTATTCACCAGCAGTGCCTTACCGTCGGAAAAATCGATAAACCGGGACATCTGCTTTCTGAAACACTCGATATTATGGTCGATGGTCTCCTTGGTCAGCATCTGGCGCATATCCGTACGACCGGAGGGATCCCCGATCATTCCCGTACCGCCGCCCAGCAGGGCGATGGGTTTATTTCCTGCCATCTGAAGACGTTTCATCAGACAAAGTGCCATGAAATGTCCCACATGAAGACTGTCGGCGGTGGGGTCAAACCCGATATAGAAGGTTGCCTTCCCCGCATTGATCATCTTTCTGATTTCCTCTTCATCCGTAACCTGGGCAATCAGTCCCCTGGCTACCAGTTCTTCATAGACTCCCATACTCTCACCTCTTTCGATATATTCCATCAGATGGTTTTACCACCTGCATACAATGCAACTAATTGTAAGGAAAAAACATCATTTTGTCAATGTTTTTTTGGACCTGGTTCTCAATCTTATCCCATGCAAAGACCAGGATAAAACCTCCTGTATCCCTCCTCCTGTGGAAGTAAACCGGATTGTTTTCGGTATTCTTCTGGGGGAACATATAGTTCATCAGTTCCTTCAGATCCGCCCATTTGAGCCTCTGTCCTTTTCCGGCCCAGGACCTTGTGGCAGAGTCGGTAAAAATGACCCTCCCATCCCTGTCATAGCCCAGCATGATCATGGTATGGTAGGATCCGGCATATTTTTTGTCAATCAGACTGACGATATGATTCCCTTTATAGCGGATGCGGCTGGTCTCGAAAATCACCGGATTACCTGACCGGAGATGTCTGTCTATTACCTCCAGGGCGGTCTTCCTTTCAAAATGCATCACATAGTTATTCCGGATGGATTCTTTTTTGAGGATCTGACTGATCCCGTACAGACTGACGGGCATCTGCCTCCTGACAGACTTGCCGTAATTCTTCTCATAATCCCAACGGGGCAGGGTAGTCTTCTCCACCCTGGTGATGGTATCCTGAGGCATGAAACCTGCCATATCCCTGCGCATGGCGGCAAGGACAGAGGTCAGGGAGCAGCAGGCACATCCGTGCATCTTCATATATTGGCTGTATTCTCCGTAGATGCCTGCATTCTGCTGGAATACAGGATATACCCGGCTCGAACCGTCCGGGTGACGGACAGTGACCCGAAGGCGGGGAAGATGGAGGAGGTCGTGAATCTCCTGTCCATATTCCAGATGCCAGGATTGATTATGCTCAGATAATGTCAGACAGACCTGGGGAATATGTTCCTGTCCTTCCTTCATTTCATCCTCCTTGTCTGTTCATGGGGACCGGTTTTACCGTCTCCTTATAAAAAGGGGCTGCCATACCGTACAGGATATGACAGCCTCGATTATTCATTATTCTATCAGAATTTAAATACCGCAACACCGTAGGCCGGAAGATCATAGGCGATGGAGAATTCCTTCCCGTCGCACTCCTGTTTGACCGGTTTGTAGGTCTCCGGCCTCTCCTTGCCGCTCCCGCCGAAATCAGGAGAGTCACTGTTAAGTACCAGAGTATGCTTTTTCCCGCATGTGGTGCCTACCCGGTAATCCGGACGGGCAATGGGGGTAAAGTTGCAGAC
>CACZOS010000454.1 GCA_902782815.1 uncultured Lachnospiraceae bacterium
CGGAAAAATATATCATTTACGGTAACCGGTGCGGTGCCAAAAACAGATACAAGAAGATCAAAAAGGTTACCGGTACATCCTTCACGCAGAAGAAGCTTAAGAAGGGTACATATTACAAATATATTGTTGTTGCGGTAAACGGGGACAAAACTTTAGCTGTGTCAAAGTCGGTCCATGTTGCAACCAGAGGCGGAAAAGCAGGAAATGCCAGGAGCATTACAACGAAGGCCGGGAAGAATAAGGTTTCTGTAAAGAAAGGAAAATCCGTTAAGCTCGGTGCGAAGGCTGTTGCCTGGAGCAGGAGGCTTAAAATGAGAAATCATCGTGGCATCTCCTATGAGAGCGACAATAAGACGGTTGCCACTGTATCGGGCAAAGGCGTGATCAAAGGTGTAAGCGAAGGAACCTGTAATATATATGTTTATGCCCAGAATGGAGTTTATAAGAAAATCAAGGTAACGGTAAAGTGAATCATCAAGGGATTTCCTGTTATGGAAGTCCCTTTTTCCGTTTCAGGATAAAAAGGATAGCATATAGTTAATAAAAGATTAATGTAACCGTTGACATTACATCAATGGAATGATATATTACCCTCAAAAGATGTAATAACTATAGTTACAACAGATTCGCGAAGGAATAGCGATATTAATACAGGAGGATGAACGATGCAGATTTCAAGCAGATTTACAATTGCGCTTCACATCTTCGCCTGTGTCGATACATTTAAGGATGACTACAAGGTAACCAGTGATTTCCTGGCAACAAGTATCAATACCAATCCTGTAATCATTCGAAAGATACTCACCCGGCTGAAGAATGCCGGACTGATCAATGTGGCCAGAGGGACCGGTGGGATTGAGCTCACCAGAGCTTTATCAGAGATCACCTTTTTCGATGTATATGAAGCGATTGATCCCGTGGAGAGAGGCGAACTTTTCCGTTTCCATGAAGCACCGAATCCGGATTGCCCGGTTGGCAGGAACATTCACGCGCTCCTGGATGAAAAGCTTAAAAACATCCAGAATGCGATGGAGACAGAGATGAAGAAGTATACCCTTCTGGATCTCAGAACGGGTATGCAGATTTTGAATGACGGCTCGTCCGGCCGGCAGGATGGTTAGGAGATGATCAGTATGATGAAGGATTTGAACCAGGAAGACCGCCTTGCCCGTCTTGTGGAGGAATTTAAGGTGGATTCCGGTGAATATAAGGATCTGGAGACTCCGGAGGATACCGAAGGAAAGAGAAGGATTCTTCGCTCGCTAATGAATATCCGCATGCCGAAAAAAATCTCTCCGCGGCTGTTGAAAGTACAGGATGATTATCTGACTGAACGTGCCCGGGAGAAGGGTGTGGTGAGGTTATCGGATATACCCGGGATCAGGGATGGATTGTCTGTCTGGCAGGGTGATATCACAAGGCTTGCCGTGGATGCCATTGTAAATGCGGCGAATTCTCAGATGCTGGGCTGCTTTGTGCCGATGCACACCTGCATTGATAATTGTATCCATACCTTTGCAGGAGTGCAGCTTCGGGAAGAGTGCAGCCGGCAGATGAATCAGCTGCGGATAAGATACGGATGGGACTATGAACAGCCCACAGCCGTGCCTATGCTCACCGATGCCTACAACCTTCCCGCAAAGAAAGTGATCCACGTTGTGGGTCCCATCGTTCCCCCGGGAACCGGCTTTTCTCCGCAACATAATCTGACACCGGAACTGGAAAAGGATCTGGCGGACTGCTATAGGAACACCCTGGATATGTGTGCGGAAAATGGCCTGAAAAGTGTGGCCTTCTGCTGTATTTCAACAGGAGTATTCCATTTCCCGAACCAGAGGGCGGGAGAGATCGCGGTCCGGACGGTTACGCAATGGTTAAAGAAAAATCCGGGACAGGTAGAAAGGGTGATTTTCAATGTTTTCAAAGACCAGGATAAGATCATTTACGAAAAACTCATTCACTGATACGAACACAAAAACGGCAGATATAATGCCGGACGGCTATCAGGAAACCATAGAGAAGGGGATAAGCGCAGTGAGATTTTTTAACAGAAATATGTCCTATGGAAAAGGGACAAAGGAAGAAAATATCGCGAAGCTGAAAGACGAAATCGATAAGGCTGACGCCATTGTGATCGGCGCGGGTGCCGGACTTTCCACTTCCGCCGGGTTTATCTATAGCGGAGAACGGTTTGAAAAATATTTCTTTGACTTTGCAGAGAGATTTGGCATCAGAGATATGTACTCCGGAGGATTCTATCCTTTCCCTGATGAGGAAACACAGTGGGCATGGTGGGCAAGACATATATATTATAACCGCTATATAGATGCCCCGAAGCGTGTCTATGAGGATTTGCTGAAGTTAGTCAGAGACAAGGACTACTTTGTCATCACCACCAATGTGGATCATCAGTTTCAGAGAGCGGGCTTTGACAGGAAGCGTCTGTTTTATACTCAGGGTGATTACGGTCTGTTCCAGAGTGTGAATCCCATGATCCGGAAAACCTATGATAATGAAGATTGGGTAATGAAGGCGATGGAAGCCCAGGGCTTTGAGAAAGACGGACAGGGTGAGTTCCGGGTACCGGAAGACGGAGAATTATCGATGAGAATCCCCTCAGACCTGATTCCCAGATGTCCGGATGACGGTTCGGACATGACCATGAACCTGAGAGCGGATAACAGTTTTGTGGAAGATGAAGGATGGCACAGAGCTTCGGCGGCATATTCGGATTTTCTGCGAAGACATGAGAATCTGCACGTTCTTTATCTGGAACTTGGAGTCGGAGCCAATACCCCTGTCATTATAAAGTATCCCTTCTGGCAGATGACTCTGGCCAACAAAAAGGCAGTGTACGCATGCCTGAATTATGGGGAAGCCTTTTGCCCGGGGGAGATTGAAGACAGGAGCATCTGTATTGACGGGGATATCTGGGAAATCCTGATGAAGCTGTAAACCCTGCAAATAACTGAATAACTGGAGAATGAAAGGAAACACTGAGGTGATATTGTGAACATAAATCAACTGAAATATGTACTTGAGGTTGCCGGGTCCTCATCCATGCGTGAAGCATCGACAAAATTATATGTTTCCCAGCCGGCGTTGTCCGCCAGTATTCACGACCTGGAAGAAGAGATCGGAATACTGATTTTTGAGAGGACAAACAAAGGTATCTCACTCACGGATGAAGGAAGAGAGTTCCTGTCCTATGTAAAGAAAGCAGTCGGTCAGTATCAGATCCTTGAGGAAAGATATTTGTCAAGAGACAGTGACAAGGAACATTTTTCTGTTTCCACTCAGCATTATAACTTTGCAATAAAAGCGTTCACTGAAGTGATAAGAGAAATGGAGCCGGACAAATTTATTTTTTCTATCCATGAAACGAAGACAAAAGAAGTTCTGGAAGATGTCAGAAGTCTGAAAAGCGAGGTGGGAATCGTATCCTTTTCCGGATCTAACGAGGCACTCTACAAAAAACTGTTTAGGGATTATCAGCTGGAGTTTGTGCCGCTTATGAGGAGAGATACCTATGTATATGTGTGGAGGGATCATCCTTTTGCCGGAAGAGAAGTGATTTCCATAGAAGAAATGAAGGCCTATCCATGCATTTCTTTTGACCAAAGCGATGACAGTAACTTCTATCTTACAGAAGAAGCGATGGCGGATTACGCTTTTGACAAAATGATAAAATCCGATGACAGAGCCACAACCATGGAGATCATCGCCGAACTGGATGGATATTCCATTGGCTCGGGAATGCTGTCGGGGGCTAGTGCCATACTTCAAGGACTTGTGGCAATTAAACTGAAAGAGGAAGATCCTCTCACCATAGGATACATAACGAGAAGGGGAAGTGTAATGTCCGCATACGGGAAAAGATATGTAGAAGAACTTATGAAATACAGAGAGGTTTAACTTCGAATTATTTTGTATCGGAAAACCTTGTGATAAACGCAGCTTATCACCGACGATAAAAATGAACGAATTTACAGGTGAGCCGTTGCGGATTATATTTAGAACAACGAAAACGAAGGAGTTGCAAGTGATGTACAGTATCGTGTCTCGCAGGCAGAATAACATCATGTGTTGTCGAATGCCATACTCCCGGGCATATCTTATGGCTGGGGCGTCCGACAGCATATCTGTGCGCCTCAAAACAATGCGACATTAGTATTTTACGTCAGTTATGCCATTTGCCCGGGAGCTCACAGCTAAGCCTCCCGGCTTTTTTGTTGCATAAAACCGGATCAATATTTTTGAAAAGGAGAGTAAACCATGAGTGAATACAGATTTGAAACTTTACAGCTTCACGTAGGACAGGAACAGGCTGATCCGGCTACCGATTCCCGTGCCGTTCCGATTTATCAGACAACTTCTTATGTTTTTCATAACAGTAAACACGCTGCCGACCGTTTCGGCCTGGCTGACGCGGGAAATATATAC
>CACZOS010000455.1 GCA_902782815.1 uncultured Lachnospiraceae bacterium
ATAAAGTCATACAATGGACCTGAGGGGAATCCCGCCGGCGGCTATTGCCGCCTTTCAGGCCACGTCGGCGCAGAAAGGTCCTCCGGACCTTACGGCTTCCGTCACTTCGTTCCTCCCTCCTTGTTCGATTCCCCTCTCTAAGGCTGTGAAATAATAAGAAAAGCTCCACCGCATAAAAGCAGTGGAGCTTTTCTTAATGGACCTGAGGGGAATCGAACCCCTGTCCGAAAACTTATTCCGCACGGTATCTCCCATCACAGTCTCTATTTTAACATTCCCTCTGTCCGGCGTCTAAAGACAAACTCCGGATTTCAGTAGCTTCATCATACTTCATACCAGGCAAAGCTTAGTGGCATGAGGGTCCTGCATAATTCGAAGCCGGGTTCCCGGTCTGCAGGTTAACCGGGTCCGACTGCTGCAACTAGGCAGCTGCTAACATTCTATTATCAGCGTTTATATTTAAGCCCAAGTTTTTACGTGGTCCTGGTCCACGGATGGCTGCCCCACGTTCAAAATCCCCGTCGAAACCAGTACAAGCCCGGAAGCTGTAAAAGGAGGATATATCAGGCATATACCCTTCTTCTGCTGGTGGACGTTTGAAACGTCGTTCTGTGATGATTATACTTCTTTTTCCGGGAAAGTCAAGTCAGTGGTTTGACGTCAACTTTCCGGCCATGCTACAATACTATAAAATGATCAGATGTCATAAATCAGACTGGAGGCATGCGATGAGTCGTTCAAAAACCGACACCAAAAACTACGAGGCAGGCAGATTAAAGGTCTTTGCCTCATATATTTATCCCCACCGGAAAGAATTTGCCACAGATATGCTGCTGTCACTCAGCATAGCCTTGATCGATCTGATTTTTCCCTATATCTCAAGGAATGCCATGAGGGTTTTGCTTCCCGGGAAGTTATTTCAAGCCTTCTTCCTGGTTATGGGCATCATGACTGCAGCCTATCTGTTGAGGGCTGTGTTCCAGTATTATGTCACGGTGATCGGACACAGGATGGGTACCCTGGTGGAGGCGGATATGAGAAGAGATGTCTTCAACCATATGCAAAGCCTGTCTTACAGCTTTTTTGACCATAATCGTACAGGAATCCTTCTTGGTAGAGTAACTAATGATCTTTTTGAGATCGTTGAACTGGCCCATCATGGGCCGGAAAATATCCTGACCTGCGGGATAACCATCATCGGGGCCATTATCATTCTTTTATTTATCAATTACAAGCTTGCCCTGATTCTGATGGTTATGCTTCCCGTCTGTATCATCTTCGGAGGCCGTCAGAGGATTGCCATGCAGAATGCCAACCGGAAGGTAAAGGTCAGGACAGGAGAGATCAACGCAGCCATAGAAAGCGGGATTTCCGGCATACGTACTTCCAAAGCCTTTGCCAATGAAGCGGCAGAAAATGAGAAATTTAACCGGGCCAACGAGGCTTTCAAACAGAGCAGGGTGGAATTTTACAAGGCTATGGGGAGGTTCGGCGCAGGCGTTGAGGCAACTGTAGGTCTTATGCAGGTGGCGGTGATCACCGCGGGAGGTTACCTGATCATGAAAGACCAGATGAATTATGTGGACCTGATCACCTTTACCCTGTATGTCTCGACCTTTACCATGCCCATCAGGAAGCTGATGCAGTTCATGGAAATCTACACCCAGGGGATGGCCGGGTTTGATCGTTTTCTTGAACTGATGAGGACCAGGCCGGAGATCGAGGATGCGCCGAACGCACTGGAACTTACGGATATAAAAGGAGAGATCGTTTTTGACCATGTGGATTTCTCCTATGACGACGAGACGGAGGTACTTAAGGATATCCGGATCAGGATCGTTCCGGGAGAACTTCTGGCTGTGGTGGGTTCCTCCGGAGCGGGGAAGACCACCCTGTGCCATCTCATTCCAAGATTTTATGATGTTACCGGAGGAAGAGTACTGGTTGATGGGAATGATGTAAGGGATTTAACCCAGGAGAGTCTGCGAAGAAATATCGGCATCATTCAGCAGGACGTATTCCTATTTGCAGGTACGGTCATGGACAACATTCGTTACGGAAGACCGGACGCAACTGACCAGGAGGTCTGGGAGGCTGCCAAAAAGGCGGAAATCCATGATGATATTATGAAGATGCCTCAGGGCTATTATACTTTTGTGGGAGAGAGAGGAATCGTCCTCTCCGGCGGTCAGAAACAGAGAATCTCCATCGCCAGGGTATTTTTGAAAAACCCGCCCATCCTGATCCTTGATGAAGCTACCTCCGCATTGGATTCCCTCACGGAACAGAAGATTCAGAAGAGTCTTGATAAGCTTTCCAGGGGGAAGACCTGTATTGTGATCGCCCACAGGCTTTCCACGGTTAAAAATGCGGATGAGATCGTTCTCATTGAAAACTGCCGGATACTGGAACAGGGGACCAGGGAAGAACTTCTGGCAAAACAAGGAGAGTACGCGAAACTGGAAAAAGCCCAGGAATTGAACTGATAAGAGGAGTCATCATCATGAAGTTTTTTCATCTTTCGGATCTTCATATCGGCCTTAAATTGATGAACAGGGATTTAAATGAGGATCAGAGATATATTTTTGACCGGATTATCGGATATGCCCTGGAGGAGCGGCCGGATGCCATTGTGATCGCCGGGGATATCTATGATAAAGCAGTACCCTCCGCGGAGGCGGTGGATCTGTTCGATTACTTTATTTCCGGGTTGAAAAGGGAGGCCCCGGAAACGGAGATCATGATGATCAGCGGAAATCATGACAGTGTCTCCAGGGTGAATATGTACCGGACCATTCTTGAAGATCAGCGGATCCATATGATCGGCCTCCCGCCTCAAAAGGAGGACGAATTTATAGAAAAGGTAACCTTACAGGATGCTTTCGGGCCGGTGAATTTCTACCTTCTTCCCTTTGTGAAACCCTCCATGGTTAAGCAGATCGTGGGCATGGATGAGGAGGGGAGAAATCTGTCCTATAATGATACTCTCCACAGAATGATCGAAAGGGAGAGGATTATCCCGGAGGAGAGAAATATCCTGGTCAGCCATCAGTTCTATCTTCCCGCAGGCATACAGGCGGATGAAGTGGAAAGAATGGATTCGGAGATCAGGACAGTGGGTAATATCGATGAAGTAAAGGCTGACGTACTGGCAGCCTTTGACTATGCTGCTCTGGGACATATCCACAAACCTATGAAGGTAGGCAGTGATCTCTATCGTTATTCCGGCACACCTCTGGCCTGCTCTGTCAGCGAGGCGGGTCAGGAAAAAGGAATAATCATGGTGGAGATGGGACCAAAGGGAGAGACAGCCGTTTCAGTTCTTCCCCTGATCCCCCTGCGCCGGGTCAGGAAGATCAAAGATACTCTGGAATGCGCCCTCAGTCAGGCATCCGAGGATTATGTTTCTGTCCTTCTTACGGATAGGGAGGATCTGGATGTGATGGATATGCAGGACAGGCTGAGACTTGCCTTCCCCAATCTGCTGGAAATCCGGAGAGAGACATATTTTCAGGCAAACTATGATCAGAAGTATACAGAGGGGGAAGTACTTAATCCTTATGAATTATGCTGTGCTTTCCTGGGAGAGACTGAGGAAGAGGACAGAAATATCCTTAAGGATATCCTTAACAGTGTGAAGGGAGCGGATTAGGATGAAACCGATCAGACTGACCTTACAGGCATTTGGTTCCTATGGAAAGAAAACTACGATTGATTTTTCCCTGACCGGACAGAACCTTTTCCTCATCACGGGGGATACCGGTTCGGGAAAAACCACCATATTTGATGCCATTGTCTTTGCCCTTTACGGGGAAGCCAGTTCCGGCAGCAATAAAAAGTCGGGGCAGGAGCTGCAGAGCCAGTTTGTGGATTACGGCACGGAGCCTTACGTGGAACTGGCTTTTTTAAACGGATATGGACCGTCTCAGGAAGAATACATCGTGCACCGTGTACTCCGTCACCGGAGACCCAAACGAAGGGGAGAGGGTTATATTGATGAGAAAGAGAAGGTTAGTCTCACCTTGCCGGAAGGAGGGATCTATCATGGAAATAAGGACGAAACGGATAAAAAGATACAGGAGATCGTAGGTCTGACCAAGAATCAGTTTATGCAGGTGGGTATGATCGCTCAGGG
>CACZOS010000456.1 GCA_902782815.1 uncultured Lachnospiraceae bacterium
CCGGCCTCATGGGCGGCCACCAGGGTGGCAGGACTGATCTTTCCCTCTTTATCCGGCGGTGTCACCATGACGATCTTGTCCACTCCGGCCACCTGGGCAGGAAGGATATTCATCAGTACAGAAGAGGGATAGGCAGCCTTTCCGCCGGGGACATAAACACCGGCTGAGGCAAGGGGGGTAACCTTCTGGCCCAGGATAGTGCCGGAAGGATCGGAATCGAACCAGCTCCTCTGCAGCTGTTTTACATGGAAAGTCCGGATATTTTCCCTGGCCTTTCTCACCACAGCCAGAAGGTCGGCATCCACTTTCCCGTATGCCTCTTCTATCTCTTCATCCGTCACCCGGACGGTATCTTTATTCAGACTGCATCCGTCAAATCTGGCTGTATAATCAAACAGGGCATGATCACCCTCCCCGCGTATCCGGTCAAGGATCTCCCGGACCGTCTCCTCATATATACCGTAATTATCGGGACTTCTTTTAAGCAGATCATCAAATATCTTCTGTCTGGTCTCCTCATCGACTCTCAGTTTTTTCATCTTTAACCCCTGTTTTTCCCTTCTTTTTCATCTATCAGTCCACGCAGATCATAAAGTAATCTGCGTATACGTTCCTGCTCCATCCGCAGGCTCACCGGATTTACCACCACCCGGGCCGACAGGTCGCAGACTTCCTCCAGTACCTTAAGACCGTTTGCCCTCAGGGTGGACCCTGTTTCCACGATATCCACGATCACCTCGGACAGGCCCACTATAGGCGCCAGCTCCACGGAACCGTTCAGTTTGATGATCTCCACGGTCTGCAGCTTTTTGTTATAAAAATAATCCTTTGCGATATTGGGGTATTTGCTGGCCACACGGATCAGCTCACCATGCTGAAGTTTCTCCCGGGCTTCCTCCGGTCCGCAGACACACATCCGGCATTTTCCGAATCCCAGGTCCATCATCTCATGGAGGTTTCTTCCTTCCTCCAGAATGGTATCTTCCCCTACGATACCGATATCCGCAGCTCCGTACTCCACATAGGTGGGAACATCGGAAGCCTTGGCCAGGAAGAACCTGAGTTTCAGATCCTCGTTGAAAAACATGAGCTTGCGGGTGGTCTTATCCTTCATGGCCTCGCAGGTGATCCCAAGCTCTTCAAACATATCCATGGTGGTTTTGGCCAGTCGGCCCTTAGCCAGAGCAAAAGTCAGGTATCTCATCTCACATCTCCCTCCTGAATTCCTCCAGGTCCTGCTTCTTCAGGATCCTGGCATCACTGTCATATACAGCCACACTGCCATGGTCCAGATGATAGACATTCCCGGCTCCCTGGGAAAGGGCAAAAGCAACATAGTCATCGATCTTCCGGTTTGCGTTCATGGTCATCCATTCCGTCCTCTTCCCGGACCTGCGCAGGTCAGACAGGAGACTGATGGCATCCTCCTTGTCCTCCCGCCCGGAAACCAGAAGAGATCTTCCGGAGTCTGCTCCGGACATCCCGATCTTCTGCCGGCTCAAGGCAAAGAGAAGCTCATCCACCAGGATGGTGAACCCGCAGGCAGGCGCGTCCTTGCCGAACTGGTTCAGGAGGTTATCGTATCTTCCTCCCTTACCGATGGCATCCCCGGTCCCGTAGGTGTAGCCGTTGAAGATGATCCCGGTATAGTAGTCAAAATGGTTAACCATACTTAAGTCAAAGCTCACATACTGTTCATATCCGTACAGGCAGAGAACACGATATACCTCTTCCAGCCTGCGGAGGGCACGGAGGCTCCTGGCATTGTCCGCCAGTTCCCCGGCATGGGAAAGCATGGTCACATCCCCGTAGAATTCATTGTACTCCAGCAAAACCTGCCTGATCCCGGTATCCACCGCAAGACCATCCAAAAGCATCTCCATGCCCAGGGCGTTCTTATTGGCAATATAATCATGGATCCGGGCTCTGTTTTCTTCGTCAAGTTCCAGCTGCTCCATGATTCCTTTATAAAATTCCACCTCACCGATGACCACCTGAAAATCCTTCAGGCCCGCTTCCAGGAAGCAGTCGATCATCATGACAATACTCTCGGCATCCGCCTCAGGGGAGTCATCGTTGATCAGCTCGGCTCCCAGCTCTGTCTTTTCGGAAAGTCTGCCGTGATAACTCAGGTTGTTGCGGAAGGTATTTCCCTTGTAGCACAGGCGGAGGGGAAAATCACAGTCCGAATAATACTTTGCCACGCTTCTGGCAATGGAGGGAGTCATGTCCGGACGAAGGACCAGGGTGTTATTGTTGCGGTCAAAAAATTTATACATTTCCCTGGAACTGACCGTTCCCGTATCGGAATTAAAAATATCAAAAAACTCAAAGGAAGGGGTCTCGATGTCATGGCAGCCATAGACCTCAAGCACATGCTTCAGCTGGTCTTCCAGGACAATCTTCCTCCGGCACTCTCCACCGTAAATATCTCTTACTCCCTCCGGAGTATGCAGCAGTTTCTTTTTCATGTTTTCCTCCATTTATGGGTTTCCTGCAAAAAGATGGCCATCGCACAAACGACAGCCATTAAGATGTTGCTCATGTATTAAGCTCTGAAAAACAGACAGGCTGCTCTTCTCCTGCCTCAGGGACGGTCATCAAAGGGATCCTCATCCGGTGGGTAGTCGCCTTCAACCCGGTCATAATGACCGGAAGCACCGTACATATCCTTCCCTTCCACACCCTTCTCACGGCGTTCATTCTCAATCTCCTCGCTGAGCTGCCGTTTCACGTTAACGGGGTCGCTGATATTCTCCAGAAGAATGACGGGATTCGACCGGTCCTTGGTATTTAATTCGATGGTCCCGGTCCCGAATAATCTCTGGGCCAGGTTTCTGGTTACGGAAATGTCCAGGATCCGGTAAAGCATACATTCATCTTCCCGGGATGAGAAAAAGCCTCTGGTCGTATACAGTCTGCCGTTCTCCACGGAATATTTGGTAAAGCTGATGGGAAACCAGAGATGGTGCTTGCGGTCTGACCAGACAAAATGACCGCCCTGTACTGTCTCATGATTCATTTCCTTCTTTTTTCCAGCCATAATATCCTCCTTAAGAAACCGGTCCTGGCCCCCTGATCCCGGTCGGATCCGGGTATGCCGGTCCAGCTTACTTTAATAATTTACTTTATCACAGTACCCGGCATAAGTCAATAAGACATCCCCGTCCCGGTCTTTTGACGATTGCCTGAGCATATGGTAGAATCAAGGTCAGCAAATATGCGAAAAAGGAGGACTGTCCCATGGCATTTGACGGCACTGTCATCGCCAATATGGTTCATGATATGAAAGAAACCCTGATCGGGTCACGGATCATCAAGATCTATCAGCCGGAGAAAGACGAACTGCTTCTGGTCCTGAAAAATCAGAAGGAGAGCCGCCGTCTCCTGATCTCGGCAAGCGCCAGTCTGCCGCTGATCTATTTCACGGAAAAAAACAAACCTAATCCCCTGACTGCGCCCATGTTCTGCATGCTCCTGAGGAAGCACATCAGCAACGGGCGGGTGGTGGATATCCGCCAGCCCGGCCTTGAACGCATCGTGGAAATCTCTGTGGAACACCTCAATGAGATGGGTGACCTCTGCCGGAAAACGCTGCTGGTGGAGATCATGGGGAAACACAGCAACATCATCTTCCTGGATGATCAGGGAACCATTATCGACAGCATCAAACACATTTCCCATCAGGTCAGCTCTGTCCGGGAGGTTCTCCCCGGCAGGACCTACACCTATCCTCCCTCACAGGGAAAGATTGCCATATATGACATCGATCCCGACTGGGTGGAATCCGTTCTGATCAAAAAGCCTGTCTCACTCCAGAAAGCCCTGTACGGCAGCCTTTCCGGCATAAGTCCCCTGCTGGCAGCGGAGATCTGTTATCGGGCGGGCATTGACGGAAATGATCCTGCGGTTTCTCTTGATCCATCCGGTGCCACGGCTTTATACGGGGAACTTACCCGCCTCAAAACCTGGCTTCTGGATGGGAATTTCACTCCCAACATCATATACCGGGACAGGGAACCTGTGGAATTTGCTTCCTTCCCCCTGCTTGGGCACGGAGACGGTGATACAAAAGTTTTCGACAGCATTTCCCGGGTCCTGGAAACTTACTATGCAGAGAAGGAGGTCCTGACCCGGATCAGGCAGAAATCCACCGATCTGAGAAAGGTGGTGGGCAACGCCATAGAGCGGGCGGCCAAAAAATATGATCTCCAGACCAGACAGCTTAAGGATACCAAGAAAAGAGACCGATACAAAATATACGGAGA
>CACZOS010000457.1 GCA_902782815.1 uncultured Lachnospiraceae bacterium
AGAAGCTTCAGCACCAGAAGCAGGATCAGCAGGCACAGGAGGGCCTTCGCGGCTTTTTTAAAACTGCGCATAGATAAACCCCCTTACCGTCGCCATCGGACTGAACAATGGAATGCAGATGAGAAGGATCATGCAGAGCGCAAATTCCGCCGGAAGCGGAAGACTGCCCATTATGTCCGGTATGCGCTTTCCTTTCTCCTTCAGAATACTGACGGCGAGCAGAAGCAGACAGCCGATCCCGATGGTCAGAAGCGCATAGGGCGTGTAAGCGGTCCCCTGCTTTCCGGAAGAGATCGTAAGCAGCTCGGCCGGCGCAAAGCGTGTGACGGAATACCCGAGCAGCTTAAAGGCTTCTCCCGGGGAGGAGGCGCAGTCAAAAAGCCAGCTGATGTGGATGATCACAAAGGTCCTGAACATCATAAAGAAGCGGTACCATGCCGCTTTATCGTTTATATGAAGCTTTTCCTTTGCTGTCAGATAAGAGGATGCAAAGAAGCTGCTGAAAGCGATGATCACACCGTTATACAAGCCCCATCCGATATTGCCCCAGGTGGGTCCGTGCCAGATGCCCACGATGAAGAAGACGATCAGATTGGAGATGCAGATGGGGATGAGCCTGCCCTTCTTTTTTCCGAAAAGCCTGCGGCACTTTTTCCCCAGCCGGTTCATAAACCGGGAGAGGGTCAGCGGATACATCACATAGTCCTTCATCCAGGTCCCGAGGGTGATATGCCATCTCGTCCAGAAATCCGAAAGGGACGTGGCAAAAAAGGGCTGCCGGAAATTTTCATCCAGCCTGATCCCGAACATCGTTCCGATCCCCAGCGCGACATCAATGCCTCCGGAAAAACTGCCGTACAGCTGTACCGTATACAGTAAAAGACCTATGATGATCGCCCCGGAATACTGGTCTGGATTCCCGAAGACCGCCTGTGTGAAGACAGCCGCCCAGTCGGAAAGGAGCATCTTTTTGAACAGGCCCCACAGGATCCTTTCCAGGCCGCATCTGATATTGTCGAAAGAGAACGCATGGCCTGCCGAAAGCTGCGGCGAAAGGGTTTTATGGCGTCCGATCGGACCCTGCGCAAGCTGCGGGAAGAAGGAAACAAAGAGAGAGAAACGCAGGAAGTTTTTTTCCGCCTCTGTTCTGCCCCAGTACACGTCCAGAAGATATCCCACCGTCTGGAATGTATAATAGGATATTCCGATAGGGAGCAGCAGCTCCGGCACCGAAATCCCCGCTTTAAAAAGTTTGTTTATATTGAAGAGTACAAACCCGCTGTATTTCAGGACCGCCAGTACGGCGAATTCCAGCAGCATGCCCGCGATCAGTATCTTGCGGGCGGTACGTTTTCCCTCTTTTTTATCTTCCGCCTTCTGTATCGTCTTTTCTGTAAAGAATGCGCAGGCATATGCAGTCACGGTTGAAAACAGGAGGAATAAAGCCGCAAGGGCATCTGTCCGGATATAGTATCCCCAGCTGATGGCCAGAAGAACGATCCACTGCCATTTTTGCGGAACTGCATAATAAATGATCAGGCTGATCAAGAGGAATAAAATAAAACCGTTAGTCGCTGTCAGCATCTTTTAAATGATCCGTTTCCGTTATTTTCAGTATGTCATACTCTGTATGCAATATATTCATAATACCATCCAATTCCATTGGATGCAATCATAACAGACAGACAGGTAATGATATTTTCACTCTTTTTCGTGAAAAAGTGCCAGAAGGCGCTGGTTGATCTCCCGGCTTTTCGGAATCCAGAGAGACTGATCCGGATCCGGTTCACCGCAGAGATCAGCTCCGAGCAAAGCTGTTTTCTCTTTCTGCAGCGTATCCAGAATATGCTCTGTCATCAGAAGAAGTTCTGACACTGTCAGATCTCCCTGGCTCCAGGTCGTACACATTTCTTCTGCAGAAAGGATGTCCTTATCGATGGAGATATAGACCGGGTTCTTTTTGTGATCCTGCGCTTCCATCGCATGATCCAACAGCGTGATCAGACTTTTGTCAGGATCCTCAGCATG
>CACZOS010000458.1 GCA_902782815.1 uncultured Lachnospiraceae bacterium
TAAGAAAGAAGATCATACAGGGTACGGAACATCTTGTCAGAGATGTTCCGTACCCGTTTTCCTTCTTATCCCGGCCATCCTTCTGAGGTGCTGCGGATACATGGATGTTTTTTCGCCCGGGAAATGAAATGTGCTGTAAATCCATTCATAATGAGTTCGCGGGATGCTGTTTTTTGATTACAAGCTTAATATACGTTTACTGATTGTAAATTCCCGTACGAATACCTGAGAAAAGGCAGGAAAATGAGTAGATCAAAGAAAGCAGGGAGGAAAAGAATCCGAAAATGGATTCTTATATGGATCCTGTGCAATGCGGTCTTCATCGCGGCCTTTCTTTTTCTTCAGTTCTCAAAGAACCGGGAAACACTGGAAAGCGAGCGCAGTCAGATGAGGATGATCCAGGGAGAAAACCGTGATATTTCAAACGGCGAGTATGACCGGAAACTTGCAGTGATATGTGACAACGGAACCTTTGTGGGACAGGAAAAAAACGGTGTACGCTCTTTTAAAGGGATTCCGTATGCCGTTCCTCCGACAGGCAGTCTTCGGTGGAAAAGACCGGTAGACGCCGGGCCGGATACAGGAGTCTATGAAGCATACTATTACGGTAAATCCGGGATCCAGACGGAAGCAGATTCTGAAAGGGCGTCCTTGTATCTGCAGGGAGAAGACTGCCTGACATTGAATATCTGGAGCGGCATCTCTTCCGCACAGGAAGCCTTCGGCCCCAAAGCGGTGATGGTCTTTTTCCCCGGAGGAGGCTACGGCTGGGGCGGAACTGCCGATCCGATCTATGACGGGCAGCGTTTTATCGAAGCACATGATGATGTTGTACTGGTGACGGTCAATTACCGGATCGGTATGATGGGATTTATGGATTTTTCCGAAGTGGAAGGCGGAGAAGAATATGCAGAAAGCGGCAACCTCGGTCTGCTGGACCAGATCAGTGCTCTCCGATGGATCCGCCGCAACATTGCGGGATTTGGCGGGGATCCGGATAATGTGACTGTTTTCGGGGAATCCGCCGGAGCCAGCAGCGTATCTTTCCTTCCGCTGATCGATGAGGCCCGGGGCTTGTTCCACCGGGTGATCGCACAGAGCGGTTCTATTGCGTTTTCTTTCAGCAGGGAAGAGTGTCTGACTCTGACCAGAACGCTGATGAAGGAAACCAGGGCTTCTTGCATGAAGGATCTTCTGGAGCTGAGTGAAGAGGACCTGATGAAGATAAACGTGAAACTGAATGATATGAATAATTTTCCGGAGAGGGACGGGATCATTCTTCCTGTGGATGTGTACGAAGCATATGCTTCCGGAGCGGCATCCGACGTGGAGATGCTGACCGGGACAAATGCAGATGAGGCAAGATACTGGATCCATGAAGTCGGGGGATATCCTGTATACAGACTGGGCGGACGCCTTTTGTACGGAAGCATCAGGGAACGTCTGGATCCGGAGGACAGAGTCTTCGCGGATGCGTTTCTTGCGCTGCAGAAGGAAGAAACCATCTGGGGCATGACAGAATTTCTCAATGATCTGATATTCCGTGTGCCTGCGATAAAGCAGGCTGAACTGCATTCGAAAAACGGCGGTACGCATTATATGTATTACTGGACAAAAGAATCGGATATTGCGCATTATGGTGCCTGCCATGCAGTGGATCTTTCGTATGTATTCAACAATCTCGATGATACGATCTTTACCGGAAAACCCGCTGATGCTGCTCTGGCAGATACCGTTCAGGAGATGTGGGTGAATTTCGCAAAGACAGGAAATCCGTCGGCCGGGAAATATATCTGGGAAAAATACGATGCCGGATCACGAAAGACGATGATCCTCGGGGATGAGATCAGCCTTGTTTCCGATCCGCTTCCCCAACAGAGAGTTCTGGTCGAACCGCTCCTGAAATACCGTATAAACGGGTATTACAAGAGTACGGATTATGCGCTGATCTATTTAAGGAACCGGATCGTCAGAACGCTGATCATTCTGCTGGGCGTAAACGTGGTGCTCTTTCTGATCTATCGTCTGCATAAAAAGGAAGGAATCCTTACGGATTCCTTTGATGCCTCAAAGCCGGCAGGCTCCCTCGATCAAAGATCGGGGGCAGTTAAGGAAGGAATCCTTACGGATTCCTTTGATGCCTCAAAGCCGGCAGGCTCCCCCGATCAAAGATCGGGGGCAGTTATGGAAAAAATAAAAGCAGGCACTGAAAAATGAATAACGGAATGCTATGGTAATGCGTTGACAGAGACAGAAAATATTATAACAGGAGGTTATCATAAAAGATGGAATTTGAGACAAAACGGTTTTCAGAAACGCTGATCAAAGGCGCAAAGAATTATCCGGACAGACCGGCCCTTACGTGCAGAGATCAGACGGTGACATACGGTCAGCTGAAAATGGCTGCGGACCGCTGTACCTTAAAGCTTGTCGGAGCAGGTTTCAAAAAAGGCGACAAGGCAATTCTCTGGGGATTTAACGGAATAGAATGGGTAGTTGCCTTTTTCGGAATTGTCCAGGCAGGAGGCGTTGCTTCCCTGATGAATTACGGGCTGAAGGCAGCCGATGTCAGTTCTCTTACGAAAATGGTGGATGCCTCCTGGGGGTTTATCGGCGGAAATACCATCAGCATTGCCAGTAAGGAAACCGCCGCTAAGGCCCTGATCGACGGTGGAGTACCTGTGCAGCATGTTTTTCCGGCTGCTGCTTTTGCAGAACCGGATGCGTTTGTGCCGCTTTCCGCAGAGGAGCAGAAGATACTCGATGAAGCTCTTACAAGAAATGAGCCGCGGGATTCCCAGGTGATCATTTATACTACCGGAACCACATCTGTTCCGAAGGCTGTGCTGCAGTCTTCGTATTCTGTTCTGAGCAATACCGAGGGCTGTATGGA